>JBGOXZ010000308.1:0-3964 GCA_041479395.1 Opitutaceae bacterium | reverse complement strand
TCCGGATGGAATCTTTGCCCCGTCACAAGTTGACCAGCTGTTGTTGACGCTCGCGTCGATTCGAATGAGGGCGATTGCGTAGGTGCCGCGACGGCGATAGGTCAGCAGCAGCGCAGAGGTCCGCCCAGAACGTTCGTTTGCACGGCCGGTACGGTACTCAACGGCTGCTCGGCCGCATCTTTTTATGCGGGAATCCACGTCCCGCCGCGTCCGGACGGAAGAACGAGCAGCCGAAGCGTTTGGCCACAATAAGGCACATGAGGCACAAGATGTTCCCTCTTCCGTTTTCGATCTTCTATCGCACTCGGGCGCGCCCTGCGCTTTGCCCTTTTGCGCTTCGCGCCTAGCCCTTTGCCTGCAGCGTGATCCGCACGATCTCGCCGGGCCGCCAGAGCCGCATGCGCGGTCCCCACGTGCCGGTGCCCCGGCACACGATCACCGGCATCCCGCCAATCTGATAACGTCCCCCGAGCAGTCGGTAGCTCAAGCGGACCACGTGGCCGAACGGCCAGATCTGGCCGTCATGCGTGTGGCCCGAAAGCATGAGACCCGCGCCCGCCGCGGCCGCTGTGTCGGCCTGCAAGGGCGAGTGCGAGAGCAAAACGACGGCTCCCGGCGGGCGTCCGGCCAGCGCTTTCTCGACCGGCCGGTCGGGGCGGCCGAACTGCCGGCGGGCGGTGAGATCATCCACGCCCGCCACCACGAGGCCGGGAACAACCTCGGCCCAGCGATCGCGCAGCACCGTGTAGCCCGCCTCCTCCAGCAGATGAATGCTGCGGTCGAGGCCGGCATAAAACTCATGATTCCCCGTCACCGCCCACACGCCGAGGGGCGCCCGCAGGGTCTTGAGCACGGGCAGCAGCGGTTCCAACCGGCCCACTTCGCCGTCCACGACGTCGCCCGCGACGAGCACGACGTCGGGCCGCAGCTCGTTCACACAGGCAACCAGCCGCGTCATCCAACGTCCGCCGATCAGCGTGCCGAGGTGCAAATCCGACACGGCGACCAGCACGAGCCCATCGCGCTCTTTCGGCAATCCCGCGAGGCTCACCTCGTAGTCCCGCACCACGGGCGGTCGCAGGCCCTGCACCAGGCCGACCGCGGAAAGCACCAGCGCGGCCACCACCGTCCAGCCGCGGATGACCGGAGCCAGTTTGGGCAGCAGCCCGCCGCCCAGCGTGATGACGTCCGTCACCAGCAGGAGCGTAAGCAAAATAAACAGGACGCCGATCCAGTTGGCCGCGACGAATTCCAGCGGCTCTCCCACCGCTTCGAGCTTCCATCGATTCAGGAAGCGGGCCAGCGGGTAGCTGCCCCACAGCGCGACCGCCGTCCAAACCAGCGCGCGCCGCGGGAAATGGGCCGCCACCCATGGCACCGACGCCAACCGCCAGAAGACGTAGCCGTGCATGGCCGCCCACACTCCGAGCACGACCGCGATGAAAGCGGCGATTCTCAGCGAGGTCATGCGTGACACCCTGCGCACTCTGCCGCCGGGCGGCTCCCATGACGAATGAATCCCTGCCGGTTGGGCATCCCGCAGACCTACCATGCGCCCTGGTGCGGCAACAAGCCATTTACCAATTCGCCCGTCGTCAAGAGGAGGACACCCCACATTTAGCGGGGATAACTCCTGCCATTTTCCGCGCTACTTTTTGAAGAAAGCGGTTGCCAGATGCCGGAGTGCCGATATGGTCAAATCAGTTCAGTGATAGTCCGCAGTCCGCTCCGCCGGACCTACGACGAAGATAACCACCATAGCCGTGGTCACGGGTTCGACCCGTAACATTAAATCCGCCGCCAGCCTCGTCTGCGCGGCGGATGTCGTTCGGGGGAACATCCAAGACGCGAGCTCACCGCGCGGTTGACTTGCCTATTCCTTCCGCAAGCGTTGCCCGATCCCCGCCCCACCCTCGCAACCCCGGAAAACATGAGCGAATCGCCGCCCGCCCCCAAATCCGCCGCGCAATTAATCACCGGCTATTTCAAAGACTTCGGAGTGCTGCGGGAGACGCGTCGCGAGTACTGGGCCATCCAGATCATCAACTTTCTGGACTGCACGTTCTACTTCGCGATGCTGACTATCGCGGCGGTTTTCCTGTCCGACGACCTTGGACTGAGCGACGTGCAGGCGGGCTTTACCGTCACGGTCTTCACGTCGGCCACGACCCTGATGCTGTTCCTCTCCGGGATGTACACCGACTGGCTGGGTATCCGGAAGTCGATGAACATCTCGATGATCGCGCTCTTCCTGCTGCGGTTGGCCATGGTCGCGGTGGCGCTCGTGCCCGGGCTGCCGCACCGCGGCATTTTCGCCGGAGTGCTGTTCTTTCTGATGGCGCCTTTCATGGCCGCCGTGCAGACCATCTTCCAAGCGGCCTGCCAGCGATACACCACGCGGCGGTCGCGCAGTGCCGGCTTCAACTTGTGGTACCTCTTTATGAACGTTGGCGCCGCCGCCGGTGGTTTTATGATTGATGTGGTCCGCCGGCTTCTGCATCTGCCCAACGTCCATATCTTCACTATGGGCGTGGTGACGGCCCTCCTTTGCTATGTCACGTGCCTTGTTCTGGTCAGACGGGAAGAACAGCTGCTGGGTCCCGACGAGTCCCCCGAAACCGGCAAGACCGAGGCGGTCGTGGAACGCAAGCCGCCGTTGCAGATCATCAAATCGGTCGTTCACGAATCGGCCTTCTGGCGCCTTCTGGTGTTGATCGCTCTCATCCTCGGCGTCCGCGCGGTATACGCGTACATGTACCTGCTCATGCCGAAATACTGGCTGCGCACGATCGGTCCGGATGCCGCCATTGGGACGCTCAACGCCATCAATCCCATCGGGATCGTGATCGGCCTGATCCTGTTCATCCCCATCACGAACAAGTTCAACATCTTCAACATGCTCTTGTATGGCGCGATGTTCTCGGCGCTCGCGCTGCTCCCCCTGGCGGTGCCGTGGACGGTTTACGGAACCAACATCGCCACCGCGCACTATATCATGGCGATCCTGTGCATGATTCTGGTGACCATCGGCGAGGTCGTCTGGTCGCCCAAGCTCAACGAATATACGGCGGCGATCGCCCCGAAGGGCCAGGAGGGCACCTACCTCGGCCTGTCCCTCATCCCTTGGTTCCTGGCCAAAACCGTGGTCAGCGCCCTGTCCGGCTTCATGCTGGAGCGCTGGTCGCCGGAGAAGGTGATGGTGCACGGGTCCGAGGTGCCGTTGCGGCAGGCGCTGATCGACCACGCGGTGCCCTACTGGCACAGCCCTTCGGCCATGTGGCTGATTTTGGGATTCTATGCCATGGCGGGCTGCATCGGGGCGGTGCTGCTGCGCGGTTGGCTGACCAAGGGCGCGCGCTGGAAGCTCGAGCCGGCCTCTGCGTAAATCAGAGGACAGAAGTCAGAGGTCACCCGTCTACGCTGAAGCTTCGGCGCGGCAAGGAGGACGGAAGATAGAGAACAAAAGTCGGCGGCTTTGTTGAGAATCCTGTGAAAATGGCCGGCCCCGGCCTGCCGCGGCGATCCGCCGGCTTGCATCATGGTCAAAATTCGACTGAGACAGCCGAGCTCAGTCCAATGCAGCCATGAACCATTCCGCGACCCTTTGGAATGATCTTCCCCTCCCCGCCGTGCTGATCGCCGCGCTGGCGGCGGCGGGCATTCTCATCTTCGTCGCCGTGCCTCACCTTCGGCGAATGCACCAGCGGCGCCAGTGGCGCAAGCTGCCCGCAGCTCTTGCAGCAGTACACGCAGCCATTGCCGCGAGCGTTGCCCCCGAATCCAACGCTGGCGCAAGTAATGGATGTCGTGAATCAGAACAGCGCGCCGGTGGAATCACTTTATAGCAGCCGCGCGACGTTGAGCACGCCGGGCTTCCCCTCGCTGCGGGCGAACCTGGCTTATCAGCGGGCGAGAAACTTCCGCTTGCGCGGCGAGACGGCCCTGACGGGCCCCGAGGTCGACG
>JBGOXZ010000307.1:0-3992 GCA_041479395.1 Opitutaceae bacterium | reverse complement strand
GTCACCTTCGGAGCCGAGTTCGCCGGTTTGACCGATTGTCCCGCTTGCGGCGAAAACCTGGAACTCGCCTTTCGCGCCGCCGACCTCGTGCCGGCATCCGTGCCCGAACCACCGGCGGAGTTGGAGTTGCAGATTGATTGCCGCGACCTGCGCTTCCGCCTGCCGACCAGCGCTGATCTGCTGGACGTCGGGGGCGGCGAGCCGCCCGCGGTGGGTCGCGATCGCCTGCTCGAGCGGTGTCTGCTCACGGGACGCGATCACCTGCCCGACCATGTCATTGACGCGGTGATGGCAAAGATGACGGAGGCGGATCCATTGGCGGACATTCAGCTCGCCCTCGCCTGCCCGGCCTGCGGCCACACTTGGCAGGCCAGTTTCGACATCGTGGCGTTCTTCTGGCGCGAGATTCACGCCTGGGTGCGCGGCCTGCTCCGCGAAGTGCACACGCTCGCCTCCGCCTACGGGTGGTCCGAATCCGACATCCTCGCCCTGAGCCCGACGCGCCGGCGACTTTACCTGGAGATGGTAGGCGGATGAGCGACTTTCTCACCAACTTGATCGCCCGCAGTTTCACCGCGACACCAGCCATCCAGCCGCGGCTGCCCTCACGGTTCGATTCCGCCGCCGCGCCGTCTGACGCGATCGACGCGGATCCAATCGGTGAAGCAGGCGCTCGTCGGGCGGCCGCTCCCCTCGTCGCGGCGGAGGAAATCATCGCGGGCGCATTGGATGCGACAGCGCTCGCTCGCCCCCCGTCCGCCGCGTCCGAAGAGGCGGGACTGCCCCCGCGATCTCAGCCGGGTGTGCCAACGCCTCGTCGTGAGTCGCTGGCGCCCGCCGTCGCTGCGCCGCCGACGGCTGACCATTCCGATACTCTCGCGCACCCACTACCCCACCCCAAAATCGCGCGGCCCATTGCGCCGCCAGCCGCATCGATATTACCGGTTCTCCACCCACCAGCGGTGCCCTTCGTCGCGGTGGCCGTATCCGCGAAACATCCCCGCGCTCCGCATTCCGTCGAGCCGCGGCCGGCCGCGGCGGGGCCGACGATCCATGTCACCATCGGGCGCGTCGACGTGCGCGCGGTCCAATCGCCGCCGCCCGCCCCGAAGGCTGCCCGGCGCGCGGCGCCGAAGCTTTCGCTCGATGAGTACCTGCAACCGCGTTCGGGAGGTGCCCGATGAGCAACTTCCTCGCCGTCGCCACCGTGACCGCCACGTTGCAGCAGGTGCTGCAATCGGTCATCGGCACCGACGTGCCCGGCTCCAAGGCCACCATGGTGCGGCCCGACGCGCCGGGCCACGGCGTGCCGGATGTCGGCGTGAACATCTTCCTCTATCAAGTCACGCCCAACGCCGCGCTGCGCAACGCGGACCTGCCGACGCGCAGCTCGGACGGCAAGCCCGGCCAGCGCCCGACCGCCGCGCTGGACCTGTATTACCTGATGAGCTTCTACGGCAAGGAAAGCCAGTTGGAGCCGCAACGGGCGCTCGGCAGCGTCGTGCGCCAACTGCACAGCCGCCCGTTGCTCACGCGGCAGATGATCCGCGACACGGTCACCAATCCGGCTTATTCCTACCTGGCCGCCTCCAACCTCGCCGACGCCATCGAGCCGGTCCGCTTCACGCCGTTGGGGCTGTCGCTCGAGGAACTGTCGAAGCTCTGGTCGGTGTTCTTCCAGACGCAGTACGCGCTCTCTGCGGCGTATCGCGCGTCCTTGGTGCTCCTTGAGGAGGAACTCACGCCGCACAGCGCGCTGCCGGTGCGGGAGCGCCGCGTGGTCGCCGTGCCTTTCCAGGCCCCGTTCATCGACAGCGTCGAGCCGCAAATCCTGGCCGCCGGCGCCACCCTGACCATCCTCGGCGGCAACCTGCGCGGCGACGTCACGCGGGTGAAGTTTGGCACCACGCTTGCCCCGCCGGTCACGATGACCGACCGCCAGATCACGGTGGCGCTGCCCGCGACACTGCCGCCCGGCGTGCGCACCGTGCAGGTGATTCATGATTTCGATTTCGGGACGCCGAACGAACCGCACCGCGGGTTCGAATCCAACGTGGCGCCGTTCATTCTCCAGCCGGTGATCACGACCGCGTTGCCGGTCACGGTCGCCCGCGCCGCCACCTTGACGCTGGCGTTCGCGCCACCGATCGGCCGCGAACAGCAGGTGACGCTGCTGGCGGGCGACAACGCCATCCTGCTGCCGACCCGGCCCCCGACCGATTCGCCGACGGCGAGCTCCTTTGGGTTCGCTATTCCGGCCACGTTCCCGACCGGCACGTTCCTGCTGCGCGTGCGGGTGGACGGCGCCGAAAGCGCGCTGATCGTGGACACAAACCCGGTCAGCCCGACCTTCAACCAGTACATCGGCCCCACGGTGACGATCACATGAGCTGGACCGAAGCCAATCAACGGCACCTGACTGCCGCGCTCGCCGGGGTGCGCGAGGCGCTGGAGGGTCGCGTCTCCTCGCGGTCCCCGGCGGTGGAGGAGATCTCCCCGCCCCCGGCGCTGGAAACCTTGTGCGCGCTGTTCGGCCTGTCCCCGTTTGAACGCCGTGTGCTGCTGTTGTGCGCCGGGATCGAGCTGGACTCGAAATTCGGCGCGCTCTGCGCCAAGGCGCACGGTGACCCCCGCCGCGACTACCCGACGTTCAGCCTTGCGCTGGGCGCATTGCCGGAACCGCACTGGAGCGCGCTCTCCCCCGCGGCGCCGCTGCGCCGCTGGCGGTTGATCGAGGTGTTGCCGGGCAGCAATCTCACGCTGAGCCCGCTGCGGATTGACGAGCGCGTGCTGCATTACCTCGCCGGCATCGCCCACCTGGATGAGCGGCTGCTGGCCATCATTGAACCGGTGCGTGCGGCGGACGATCTGGTCGACTCACACCGCGCCATCGTCGAGCAAGTTGCGGCGGCCCTGCGCACCGCCCGCCCGCCGCCGGTGATCCAGTTGTGCGGTGCCGATGCGCCGGCCAAACGGGCGATCGCCGCGGCCGGCTGCGCCGCGCTGGGATTAAGCCTGCACGCCCTGTCGGCGCACGTCATTCCGAGCGATCCACGCGATCTCGAGACGCTGATGCGGATCTGGGAGCGCGAAGCCGCGTTCAGCGCGAGCGCGCTGCTGCTCGACTGTGACAACGCGGATACCAGCGAAGCAGTGACGCGATTCATCGAGCGCGCCGGTGGCGTCCTGCTGGTCGCTTCCCGTGACCGGCGATCCACCCGGCTCCGCCCATCCGTCAGCTTCGACATCGCCAAGCCCACCGCCGCCGAGCAGCGCGCGCTCTGGCAGACCGCGCTCGGGGCCGCCGCGGCCGGGTGGAACGGCGAATTGGAGGCGGTCATCGGCCAATTCGACTTGGGGGCCACGAGCATCCGCGCCGCCTGCGGGCAAGCAGCCTCCCCGGGTTCGCTCTGGGAGGCGTGCCGGGCGCAGGCACGACCGCACCTGGACGACCTGGCGCAGCGGATCGAGGCGCGGGCGGACTGGGACGACTTGGTGCTGCCGGACTCGCAACGGAGCACATTGCGCGAAATCGCGGCGCACGTGCGCCGGCGCGCCCGGGTGTACGAAACGTGGGGGTTTGCGCAGAAGTGCGCGCGGGGACTGGGCATCAGCGCGCTGTTTGCCGGCGCCAGCGGCACCGGCAAGACGATGGCCGCGGAAGTGCTGGCGAACGAACTGCGGCTCGACCTGTACCGCATCGATTTGAGCCAGGTCGTCAGCAAGTACATCGGCGAGACCGAGAAGAACCTGGCCCGCCTGTTTGCCGCGGCGGAAGAGAGCAGCGCGCTGCTCCTGTTCGACGAAGCCGACGCCTTGTTCGGCAAGCGCAGCGAGGTCAAGGACAGCCACGACCGCTACGCCAACATCGAAGTCAGCTACCTGCTCCAGCGCATGGAAGGCTACAGGGGGCTGGCGATTCTGACGACCAACATGAAAGAGGCACTGGACCAGGCTTTCCTGCGACGGATTCGGTTCGTTGTCCAGTTTCC
>JBGOXZ010000306.1:0-3997 GCA_041479395.1 Opitutaceae bacterium | reverse complement strand
CTGGCCGGCGCGGCCGGCTGACTCGGGCGGTAGCACGGCCCCGAACGCGGCCGAACTTTCGTGTTCAGTCACGGCGGGGGTGCATACCATCGTCGTGGAAAACCCCGGTAGCTCCGACTGGTTTGATCTGAGCCGAATCGATCTGGGGCTCGACACATCGGTGCTCACGGCGGTCGGCCAACGCGGCAACGATTTTGTCACGCTCTGGGTGTGGCATCGCGCGGGCGTGTTCGCGCTCAATCCGCCGGCGCCCGTCGCCGGGACCCTGCTGCTCGAGGATGTGCCCGCCGGTACCTGGCACGTTACCTGGTGGGACACGCTCAAGGGCATCCCGGCGGCCCCGGTCGCCGTTGAGCACCGCGGTGGTCTCCTGCGCTTGCCCACGCCGCCCATCACCCGCCACGCCGCGGTTGTGCTCACGCGGGGACGATGAACGGCAGTAGACCGTACGGTGGCGCCCCGGTCTTGGAGCCAGTGTAACCAGATGGATCTGGAAGTCGGTGGCTTGCGCGACCCAGGCGCCCTCCGTCCGCCAAGTACGGCCGGGTAGGCAGACACCTGCCTGATGTCGGCGGCGCGGGCGCGGTGATCCGACCAGGCGGCGAACGGGCATAACGGTCGCGTAACGAGCGTGCCTTGGGCCATTGGCGCGCGAAGCGTGGTTCCTTCGCCGACCTGGCTGCGCCGGCTGCCGGCGGGGGCGAGTCGAGCGCAGTGCGCGTACAGCGAATGCCGGCGCCGCGCCCGCCCCTCCTAATCACCGCATCGTCACACAATCGCCATCTGCTCGTAACAATCACCTGCCATCTTGGGCGCGGTCTCCCTCAACCGATTCCAACAACTTAACACCTCATGCCCAAGCTACCTAGGAAATGGCTGGCGTTCGCCGGCCTTCTCACACTCGGGGCCTCCTCCATCCTCGCCCAGGACAGCGGCCCGCTCATCGATCTGCTCGTCAAAAAAGGAATGGTCACAGATCAGGAGGCGGAAACGCTGCGGGCCGAGCTACTCAAGGATACGAGCGCCGGCATCGTCTCGACGATTTCCGGCGGCAAAAGCACCGTCGGTCTGTCCATCACCGGTCGCTTGCAGATCCAGTATGCTGGTCTCGGTACCCAGATTGACGGGGTTACCGTTCATCCCGTCTCCACAGAACATTTCTTCCTTCGCAGGGTTTATTTAGGCGTGAAGGCCTCGCTGGGCAACGGCTGGACCGGCAACCTCAATTACGATTTCGCCGGCTCGACGTTTGACCAATTGTTCATCCAATGGCGCCAGAACGATGCCCTCGCCGTGGATGTCGGCTTCCGTAAAGTGCCGTTTGGGCTCGAAGAGTGGTACACCTCCAGCGGTAGTCTGAAGGCCATCGAGCGGTCGCCGGCCACGCGTTATTTCGTCGAGAGCAACAACGGTCGCCGGCTGGGCGCCGGCAGCTACCGCACGGGAGTCTTTGTCGGGGGCAAGTTCGACAGCGGCATCTTTTACAATGTCGCGGCCACGAATCCCGAGCGCGACGAATCCGCGGCGGGAGTGACCAGTGCCGGGACCAACGCCAACAACAACCTCTCCTACTGGGGCAACCTCGGCTACACCGGCAAAGCGGGTGAAGGTTTCACCTACACGTGCAGCGGTTCAATCGGCGTCCTGCCGGACCAGGGGGGCAAGACGCTCGGGGTGGGCGACAATCTGACCGTTTACAACGCGTTCGCCGAATTCACCAAGGGTGACTTTGATCTGCAGCTCGAGTATTTCGGCAGCGATAACCAGCATGGCGTTTCGGCCACGAAGAATTCCACGAGCAGCGCTTACTCGATCCAGCCGGCGTACAAATTCACCGAGAAAATCGAGGGAGTCGTGCGCTATACCAAGGTCGATTCTGGCGGCCGCGGCGTGCAGACCAGCGACGGCATCCGCTCCGCTCCCTCGGGCGGCACCATGGACAAACTGACCGAGTGGTACGCCGGTTTTAACTATTACTTCCGCGGCAATGACGTGAAGTGGCAGCTCGGCTACATTTATGGCAAGACGGACGACACGGTCACCGGAGGCACGGCCTCGGCCAAAACTCAGGGCATCCGCAGCCAGATGCAGGTTAACTTCTAGAATCAACGCGAACCCAAACGATTCAACCGATTACACCATGAAAAATGTTCTCCTCCTCGCCGCGGCCGTCCTTGCCGCGACCTCCCTCCAGGCCCAGAAACTCGTCATCAAGGGTTCCGACACGCTTGGCGCCAAACTCGTCCCGATGCTCGCCGAGGAGTACAAGGCGAAGAATCCCGGCGTCAGTTTCGAGATCGCCGCGGAAGGTTCCACCACCGGCATTGCCGCCATCATCGACAGCACCGCCCAGATTGGCATGTCCTCCCGCCGCGCCAAGCCCACCGAGATGTCGGCCGCGCAGGCCAAGGGCGTGAACATGAAACCGACCATCGTCGCCTATGACGGCATCGCCGTGGTCATCAATGCCGACAACCCGATCACGACGCTCACTAAACGCCAGGTCGAGCAGATCTTCGCCGGGGACATCACCGACTGGTCGGCCGTCGGTGGCAGCCCGGGCAAGATCTCGATCTACACCCGCAACACCTCCTCCGGCACCTACTCGGACTTCAAGGATCTCGCGATGAATCGGCGCGACTACGCCTCCTCCTCGCAGAAGATGGCCGGCAACGAACAAATCGTCGCCGAGGTCGGCAAGAATCCCAGTGGAATTGGCTATTGCGGCCTGGCCTATATCAACGATTCCGCCATCAAAGTCGTGTCGATTGAGGGGGCGCTGCCGTCAAAGGAATCTGTCCTCGCGAAGAAATATCCCTACGCCCGCCCGACGTTCTATTACACGAATGGCGATCCCGTGGGCGAGGCGGCGAAGTTCGTCGCGTTCACGCTCAGCGACGAAGGTCAGCAAATCGTCGGAAAAGTCGGCTTCGTTCCGATCCGCTAGGTATTATTTTGAGGTTCGGTCATGTGCACCGGCCCGCTGGTGTCAGTCCAGCGGGCTTGAATTGCTTGTCCGCCGCCGCTTACATCCGCCCGCCCATGGAATCCGGCAATCCCAGCCCACCGCGCGCTGCCTCCGCCCCGGCCGGCCGGTTTGCGCGCGGGCGCCGTTCCCGGTTCCTGGGGCTGACGCTGGACCAAGGCATCAAGGCGTTCTTTGGCGGCAACGCCCTGGTCGCGGTTATCGTGCTCGCGTTGATTACGGTGTTTCTTTTCCGGGAGGGATTCGATTTCTTCGGCCAGAACCGGCAGAATCTCCTGATCTACCGCCGCGCGGGGCTGGAATTCGTCGATCTGATCCGGACGCAGGAAAGCGACCACACGGCGTTCACCCGCTATCTTTCTGATCTGCGCACGCGGCAGCTGAATTATCTTACCCAGCAGCGCCATCTCGGACTGCCGGCCGCCAACGCCGCATTGGCCGCCTATGACGACTTCGCCGGACAGTTCGGAGTTGCCGTCGAACCACTCCGCGGCCTCGTTTCCGACCTCACGGACCTCGCCACCGGCATTAAGACGAAGTTCATTGTCGAGCAGGACAAACGCGAGGAACGCCGGCAGCTACTGGCGGAAGGCAAGGCCACTGAGGCGGCCAACGTAAAAATCGAGGAGGTGGACTTTGCCAGCGAACTCCAGCCCCTGCTGGCGACGCAGCCGGCCTATCGGAAGGTCAATCGGGAGTTTGCGCAGAAGCTCGAGGCGGCGCTGACGGCCACTCCGGCCATGCCCTCACCCGAACTTCAAGCGCGCCTTGAACGCTTCAAGCAGCTCGCCCGGACCTATGTGGCCGGCTTTCCCGCCATCGAGCGGAAACTCGAGACGTGGGACTACCGCCGCGCCATACCGTGGTATCAGACGGTCACGTCGTTTGTTTTTGGGCGGGAATGGCTGACGGCCAGCTTCTGGCAGGACTGGTATGGCATCATTCCGCTGTTCGTGGGCTCGCTCATGGTGTCGGTGGTGGCGCTGGTCATCGCTGTGCCTCTGGGGGTGG
>JBGOXZ010000305.1:0-4031 GCA_041479395.1 Opitutaceae bacterium | reverse complement strand
GCTGGAGGACGGCCACGTGACCATCTCGCGCAGCGCCGGCAAGGTCACGCTGCCGTGCAACTTCATGCTGGTCTCGGCCATGAATCCTTGCGCCTGCGGCTACCTCGGCGATCCGCGGCACGAGTGCCGCTGCTCGCCGGCGCAAATCCAGCGCTACCGGGCGCGCATCAGCGGGCCGCTCCTCGACCGCATCGACCTTCACGTCGAGGCGCCATCACTGTCCATCGAGGAGTTGCGCCAGACCCGGCCCGGGGAGTCCTCGGCGGTCATCCGGGCCCGCGTGGAAGCCGCCCGCCTCCGCCAGCGCGCACGCTTCGCCGGCACCCGCACCACCGCCAATGCCCGCATGACGCATGCGCAAATCCGCCTCCACTGCGCCATCGACACTGCGCTGGCTGGCGCGATACCAGAACGTGATCCGCGCCAGCCGCAAAATGCGGCAGCCGGCCCGCCCGGAGCACAGGCCGGCGCCGACGGCCGCCCTCACCATCTGCTTTTTGTGCCCCGGGCTCATAATTTTTTTTCGACGACATACTCCAGGACCCGCTTGGCGAGCAGTGCCTCCGCCAACATCTTCTTCAGCTCCGTGTTCTCGCGTTGGAGTTCCTTCAGGCGCTTGGCCTCATTGAGGTCCATCTGGCCCAATTGCTTCTTCCAACGGTGGAAGGTCACCTCGGAGATGTTCTTCTCCTGGCAGACCTCCACGATGTTCTTGCCGCCGCCGGCCTCCCGCAAAAGGCGGATCTTGTCCTCCGTCGTGTAGCGCTCCCCTTTCATGGGCTGGGTCCTTTCGTTTGGACCCAGACTGTCTCACCGAGCGGCTCCGTTTGGCGAGGTCACGTCAGGGGCGTCTACCCGAACCTCTTCGATGCGCACCCGCCGTTCCAGATCGACGGCAACTTCGCGTTCACCGCCGGCGTTTCGGAGATGCTGCTGCAAAGCGACCGTGGCGAAATCGACCTGCTGCCCGCGCTGCCCTCAGTCTGGCCAAGCGGCGATGTGCACGGCCTGCGGGCCCGCGGCGGATTCGAGGTTATGGAGCTCGCATGGAACGAAGGCCATCTCACCAAGGCGGTCATCCGTTCGTCGCTCGGCGGCCCCTGCCGCGTGCGTTCTGGGAGGGAAACCGCCGTCCGGGCGACCAGACCCGGGGAAGTCCTCACCTTTGACGCCAAACTCCAGTAAGCTCTCCGACGCCTGGGCGCACCCAAGAGTCACGGGAGATGCACTTGGCCGGATCCATGCAGTTGAATCTGTATGGCCGCGCCTTGGCGCGTGCCATTTACTCGCAAGCACCGGCGCGGACCAAGGTCCGGCCCTACAACCGAACGGTGACGGACGTCGCGAGTGAGTCTGTCGTTCAACTGCATCGTTCCGGCTTGGGCCCGCCAAACACCTGGCGAAACCTGGCCGGGAGTTGCGCGAGGCAACGGATGAGGAACGCGTCAACAGTCGGCACCGGGCAGAAGCAGGGATATCGCGCTCAAAGCGGTTGCGCGGGTTTGGCTGGAATCCTTGGCCGGGCCAACCGACAATACTCGCGCGGTCTAATTCGATGAATACACCTATCACTTCCGCAGAGGCGCTCGCTTCTCAAGCGCGTCAAGTTCGCGGTGCCGGCGTTTCCGTGCATCGCGCCGCCGTCGACAACGAGGACAGGTCATGCCGGGTTCCGCTCGTTTTGTGGCGCGCCCTTCGGGCGTCGATCCAGCGACGCGTGGTGACGCCGCGGGTCACCCCGTTGCTTTTTCTGGCAGCCGCCCTCGTGTCTGCCGGTTGCGCCGGCATTGCACCGCGGCCTGCCGCGGTCGGACTTGACACGCAGCCGGAGGGCCCGGCGGTCAGGGCAATCCAGGCATCGGCCGACGGCGCGACGGTCGCCGCGGCCGCCGCGGCCGCCGCGGAGGGTTCCTTTGCCGTGAATTTTCCCACCGCCCAGGGCAAACCGGCGGCGATCTTCTCCTTCCCGGAGATCGACATCAACGACCGCTTGGGACTGGCGCTCGATATCCGAAATCGCGGGCGCGACGCGGTCCGCGTCTATGCCGACCTCAATGGCGACACTTGGGTGCGCGGTGGCGTCACCGTGGCGCCCGGAAACACCGGCACGCTCTACGTGTTCGCGCGGCGCAAGAAACTCGGCGCTCAGGTGGCGGAGCAATTTCCCAGCATGCACGGCGTGCCCGGCGGCAAGATGTCGCTCTGGGCCGGCATCGAGGAGCCGATCCGCGCAAAGGAACTCCGGGTCTTCGTGGTGGCGCCGCCGGCGGCGGCCAGAATCGAGGTGAGCAACCTCCGGCCCTTCGGTTCTTCCAAGGTGCCCGAACTCCCGAATCTGTTCCCGTTCATCGATCGCTACGGCCAATACAAGCACCGCGACTGGCCGGGCAAGGTGCACGCGGACTCCGAGCTCAAGGCGAACCTCGAGCGTGAGGACGCCGATCTGGCAGCGCACCCGGGCCCGGGCGACTTTGATCAATACGGTGGCTGGGCGGCCGGCCCGCAGTTGCAGGCGACCGGCCATTTCCGTGTCGAGAAATACGGGGGCCGGTGGTGGTTCGTCGATCCCGAGGGCCGGCTCTTCTGGTCCAACGGCATTGATTGCGTCGGTTTCGCTCAGAGTTTCACCTCGACCCAGGGGCGCGAACAATTCTACGAGGATGTGGCCCCGAGGGGAGACTTCCTGGCGCGCAATCTGCAGGCAAAATACGGCACCAGTTGGCGCGATGCCGCCGGCGACCGGCTTTTGCAGCGCATCAGGAGCTGGGGGTTGAACACCCTGGGCGGGTCGTCGGATCAGGCGCTGACCCAGAACCGAAGAATCCCCTATACCCCGGTTCTTCGGAGCGGCGGCCGCGGTGCCGCCCCCATCGATCCTTACAGTGCTGCGTGGGCCGACAACCTGCGCCAAGTGCTGACCGCGGCCGCCGCGAACATCAAAGACGATCCCTGGTGCATCGGCTTCTTCGTCGACAACGAAATCCACGTCAGCACCGATCCCGCGTGGTTCGAGCGCTACTACCGGCAGGTGAGCGCGGCGGCGAAGGAGATCATGCCCGGCAAACTCTATCTCGGCAGCCGGCTCGACTACCACGACTGGCCGGATGAGCCGGAAAACCGGAGAGAGATCGTCCGGATCGCGGCGAAATACTGCGACGTCATCGGCTTCAACTTCTACAAGTTCACCGTCGACGACGTGGTTCTGCCCGAGGGCGTGGATCGCCCCGCCCTCATCGGCGAATTCCATTTTGGCGCGCTCGACCGCGGACTGTTCCACACCGGGCTGCGCAGCGTGGTCGATCAAACCCACCGGGCCGAGGCGTACCGCGTTTACGTGACGAGCGCGCTGCGGAATCCCGCTATCGTCGGTGCGCACTGGTTCCAGTGTTACGACGAGTCCACCACGGGCCGGTTCGACGGCGAGAATTACCAGATCGGTTTCCTGGATATTTGCGACACGCCTTATCCGGAAACCATCGCGGCGGCCCGGGAGGTTGGCTACCGGCTCTATTCGCTGCGCGCGGGCATGAAACCCTGAGACTAGGCCGCGCGCTCACCATTCGGCGCCTGGTGCGCCCCGGGGCCGGGGCGCAGGGGGTGAGCGAGTCGGGCATCGCAGGCGGCATGCATTGGGCGCCGGGGTTCGGGGCGCCGCGGCGCCGGCGTGAGCGGTGGTGGGTGGGCGTCGCTGAAGAGCTTCGGGCCGAAAGGCGTCGACCGGATCACCGGCCCCGGCGATCGGTCATGGCGTGGACCTGCGGTCGGGCGATGCCGGCGAGGTCCCTGGCGGGATCAAAATTCGAGCGGGACGCGCACCACGATGCCACCCATGACCTCGCCGACTTGGTAGCGTTGCGGGATCGATGCCGATCTTCGATTGTGGCAGTCAATGCAGGCGGCCGCCGCCGGGATGTCCGGATAGACGGCGGTAGAGTATCGCCGACCGCCCAGCATCTCCGGGCCATAGTAATTCTGGGTCGGGTGGCTGGCGACGAATTCCAGCCCACGTCGCTCCAGTTCGGTCTGAGGTC
>JBGOXZ010000304.1:0-4047 GCA_041479395.1 Opitutaceae bacterium | reverse complement strand
CGCCCTGGCACTTTGCCTTTGCCTTCCCCACGCCGCGTTTCCACCCTTCGCCACGACCCGACCGACCTTTCAATACCTCGCCGTATGGAATCCCGCCCGCCGCCTTCCACCCCCGCGACTCCCCCGGTTGATCTGGAGGAAAAACTTCGCCATCTGCCCGCGGATGCCCGCGCGGCCTTCCGGCGCTTCCAAGCCGAAGGCAAGGCCGCCGACCTCGACGTTGTGATCTTCGCCATCCTCGAGGACTTCATTCCGAAAAAATCCGGCCGGACGCTCGCCGGGCTGCCCGGCGACACGCCGCTGATGGATGGACTGGGCTTTGATTCACTGGCGATCACCGAAATCGTGTTCCTTGCCGAGGACCTGTTTGGCATCTCCATTGCCAACGAGGAGATTATCAAGGTTCGCACCATCGACGACCTGCGGCTCTTCATCCGGCGCAAAGTCGCGGTCAAGACGGGTCACTGACCGGTTTCACCGCATGCCGCCCCTGCCCGTCATCACCGGTCTGGGTTTCATTACCAGCATTGGCAACGACAAGGCGACCGTCCTGCGCAGCCTGCGCGAACTTCGGCACGGCATTGAACCCTTTGTCTTCCTCGACAATCCCAACGTGCCCGTGAAGGTCGCGGGTACGGTCAAGGACTTCGCCTTCCGCACGCCGGACTGGCACGACTGGAACTGGCCGGCCGCGTATGCGATCGACCGCGAGACGGTGCGCGGTCTGGCGCCGCACGGGGTGTACGCCTTCTGCGCCCTGCAGCAGGCGCTGGCCGAGGCTGGACTCGGGGCGGACGACCTGGTCGACGGCGATACCGGCCTTTTCTGCGCCTCGGCCGGCTCGCCTTTGCTGCTTGGCCAGCATCTCAGCCACATGTACGCGACGCGCGGCGAGCGCGGCAATCCCATGGGCATCGTCAGCTCCATCGCGGGCACGCTCAATTTCAACCTCGCCGCCTATTACCACATCCGCGGCGCGGTCTGCGGTTTCGTCTCCGCCTGCACCTCCTCCAGCCACGCGCTCGGCTACGCCATGGATGAAATCCGCCTCGGCCGCCAGCGGCGTATGCTCGTGGTTGGCGCCGAGGACATGAATACCGAGAGCATCCTGCCCTTCGCCAGCCTGCGCGCGTTGTCCGTCAACCCCGATCCCGACACCGCCTCGCGCCCGTTCGACCGGCGGCGCGACGGTTTCGTCGGCACCGGCGGCGCCGTGGCTTTGGTGGTCGAGGAGGCAGCGCTCGCGCGCCGCCGCGGCGCGCGAATTCATGCGGAGCTGATTGGCTGGGGTCAGGCGGGCGACGGCCACAGCGTGGCCGCCTCCCACCCGGAGGGCGCGGGGTTGCGCGAGGCCATGCGGCGCGCCCTGGCCGACGCGCAGGTGGCCCCGCGCGACATCGATTACGTCAACGCCCATGCCACCTCCACCCCCGCTGGCGACCGCTCCGAGGCGCTCGCACTCCAGGCCGTGTTCAGCGGCGCCCGTCCGAAGGTGAGCAGCACCAAGGCGCTCACCGGCCATGGCCTGTCTCTCGCCGGCGCGATGGAGGCCGCCTTTTGCGCCCTCGCCATTGCCGAGGGATTCATTCCCGGCGCGGCGCATCTCGAAGAGCCGGATCCGGATTGCGCCCGCCTCGACCTGCCGCGCACTTCGCTTGACGTGGCGCCACGCCTCGTGCTCAAAAATAGCAGCGGTTTTGGCGGCAGCAACGTCTGCCATGTGCTCCGCCGCGCCCCGTGAGCCCCCATGTCTGATTTCCTGAACGCCCGCCTGAAGAAACTCATTGTTCAGACCCTTCGTCTGAAGGACGTGAAGCCCGAGGAAATTCTCGACCACGAGCCGCTCTTCGGCGCGTCCCGCTTTGACCTGGATTCCATCGACGCGCTCGAGCTCGTGCTCCGCCTCGAAAAGGAATTCGGCATCAAGATCGGCAGCAGCGAGGAGTCGCGCCAGGCGCTCGCCACCGTCGCCACCCTGGCCGACTTCATCCGCGGCCGGCAGCCCGGCCGCGGCGCCTGACCCTCCGTCATGAGTCCAACCGTGGACTCCCTTCCGGCGGGAATCGAGGCGTGCGACTGCCTCACGCCGTTTGGCGACGCCACAGCCACAGCCGGCGCCCTGCTGGCGGGCCGGCGGGCGCTGCAGCTGCACCCCGTGCTCGGCGCGGCCGGCGGCGATCTCGTGCCGCTTGCGCTCTGCGGACCGATGGATGAAACCGTGCCACCGCGCTGGCTGCCCGCCCTGCGGCGCATGGTCGAAAAGATTCCCGGCGACCGGTGGGGCACGGCCCACCGGCCGCTTATCGTCACCAGCAGCAATTACGGCGTCGGCAGCCTCTACGCTTTCACCCGCGACCGCGATCCGCGCCACCTCCGGCATGGCACGCCCTTTGCGTGCGTGGAGATGTTGCAGCGCGAATTCGGCTGGGGCGAACAGGTGCACGTGATCTTCCACGCCTGCGTGTCCGCCCATCTCGGGCTCGTGCAGGCCGCGCGGCTGCTGCACGCCGGTCTGGCCGACCGCGTGCTGGTGGTCACGTTCGATTTCGTGAGTCCGTTTGTCGCGGGCGGCTTCCACAGCCTGAAGATTCTCAACGCCAGTCTGCCGGCGCCGTATGCGGTGCGCCCGACCGGGTCGATCGGCCTCGGCGACGGCGCGGCCTTCGCGGTGCTCACGCGCGACGCGACGCCCCTCCGCCTCGAGGCGCACGCGCTGCACAACGAGATGTACCATTTCACCGGCAACCGGCCCGACGGCGCCGGTTTCGACGCCTGCGCCGCGGCCATCGCCGGCACGGCCCGCGGCCGCCGCGTGTGGGTGAAGGGCCACGGCACCGGCACGCTGGAGGCCGGCCGGCTCGAGGCGGAGGCGTATGCACGCCACCTGCCCCGTGCGCCGCTCGTCTCGTGGAAGGGCAGCCTCGGGCACACGCTGGGCAGTTGCGGGCTGGTCGAACTCGCCCTAGCCCTCGCGGCCCTGCGCGCGGGCCGCATCCCCGGCACGGTCGGCGGCGCGGCTCCGTGCTGCACCGGCAGCGTGGCGCTCGAGGCCTTTGCCAGCCCCGGCTACGACGGCGCCATTCTCACCAGCAACGCCTTTGGCGGCGCGCACGCCGCCCTGCTCCTCGCCCATGCTTGAGCGGCACCTCCATTTCCTGCGGGTCGAACACCCCGCCGCCACGGAGACCGTGGACAGCGCGCGCGACCGGCTGGCCGCGAAGTTTCCCCGCGGCGCGCTGCGGCGCATGACCCATCTCGGGCTGCTCGTGGGCTCGACCCTCGACGGCCTCGCGATCGGCCTGGACGACACGGTGGTTTATGCGACCACCTATGCGGAGACGCGCGCGCTGGAGGACTACCTGACCAGTTTCCCGGAGGCGAGCCCACTGCTGTTCCAGACTTCGATCCATCCGAGCGCGGTGCAGCAGGTGCTCATCGGACGGCAGCAGCCGGTGCGGCGCTTTTTCCCACTAACCGGCCGGCGGCGGCTGGTCGAACAGGCGCTGCTGACGGCGCTGGTCGACCCCGCGCCGCAGGTGGTGCTGCTCGGCGGTGAGGAGCGCGGCACGTGGATGCTCGACCACGGCATGGCCAGCGACCGGGCGTTTGCCTTTGCGCTCAGCCTCAGGGCGGAGCCGGACGGCGCGATCGGCCGGGTGGCGTTTGCGCCCGACGGAGCGGACCCGGAAACCGGGCCGTGTCCGACCCTGCCCGATTTTGCGGAAGCGCTCGCCGGACGACGCGAAATGCACTGGCGCGGCGCCGGCGGCGGGTTCACCCTGCAGTGGTCGTGAGCACCTCCGACCCCCGTCCACGCAATCCCGGCCCCTCGTGGGGCTTTTGGTTTCTCCAGCATGCGGACCACTGGCTGCCGCGGCGGCTTTTCCGTGCCGGCCTGATGCTCGGCACGTGGGTGGCGCTGACTTTCATGGGCGCGCAGCGGCGCCATTCCCGCGAGTACCTGGCGGTCGTGCTCAACCGGCCGCCGCGGCTCCTCGAGGTCTGGCGGCATTTCTTCGCGTTTGCAGATTTCCTCATGGTCAAACT
>JBGOXZ010000303.1:0-4048 GCA_041479395.1 Opitutaceae bacterium | reverse complement strand
TCGGCGCCGGCTTCGCCTTCACCCATTGGTTTTATGGCATCGTGTCGCGTCGCCGGGGCGCGGGGTGGGGGCTACGCGGCGTCGATGACTTCGCCGGCCTGCCGCTGCTCGTCGCGGCCTTCAGCCTGTTCCTGTTTCTCGCCACGCCGGTCCGCAATGCCATCATCCGCACCACCGAGGAGGAGGCTGACATCTTCGGTCTCAACGCCGCGCGCCAGCCCGACGCCTTCGCCACCATCGCACTCAAGCTCGCCGAGTACCGCAAGCTCGCGCCCGGCCGGTGGGAGGAGATTCTGTTCTTCGACCACCCCAGCGGGCGCTCCCGCATCCTCATGACGATGCGGTGGAAGGCCGAGCACCTGGCGGAGCCCGGCGCGGCGCCGCCCGGGGGGAGCAAATAGACGCCGTCCCCGGCTCAGCGATCGAGTGCCATTCTCGACGGATGCGGTCGCGCGCTACCAGTGCGCGTAGTCGCCCTTCTCGAGCGACAGCGCGAAGCCGACGAACAACTGGACGCAGCGCTCCACGTCCGCGAGGTCCACGACCTCGCTGGGCGTGTGCATGTAGCGCAGGGGCACGCTGACGAGGCCGGTCGCGACACCGCCGCGGCCCATCTGGATGGCGCGGGCGTCGGTGCCGGTCGGTCGCGGATCGGCTTCGAGCTGGTAGGGGAGCTTGAGTTTCTTCGCGGTCTTGAGCAACCGCTCAAAAATCTTCGGGTTGATATTCGGGCCGCGGCAGAGGATCGGTCCGCCGCCGAGCTTCGTCTCGCCGTATTTGCGGTTGTCGCAATCGGGATGGTCCGTCGCATGGCCGACGTCGACCGCCACGGCGATGTGCGGGTTCACGGCGTAGGCCGACGTCGTGGCACCGCGCACGCCGATCTCCTCCTGGGACGTGGCCACCGCGACGATTTTGGCGGCGAGCTTCCGCTTCGACCCGGCGAGGCGGATGAGCGTTTCGCCCACGATGTAAGCGCCGACCTTGTTGTCGAAGGCCCGCGAGGCGCCGATGCTGCCGTGGATGAGTTCAAATTCGTGATCGTAGGTCGCCACATCGCCAATGGACACCCGGGCCAGCGCCTCCTTTTTCGAATGCGCGCCGATGTCGATCCAGATCTCGTGAAGCTCCGGCACCTTCTTGCGGTCGTTCTCATCCATCAAATGGATCGCGCGCCGGCCGGTGACGCCCTTCACCGTCCCAGCCGCGGTCTGGATGACGACGCGGCGGCCGGAAATGACGGTGCGGTCGTGGCCGCCGATGGTGTCGAAGTAGACGAAACCGTCCTTGTTGACGTAGGTGATGATGAGGCCGAGCTCGTCCATGTGGCCGGCGAACATGAGCACGGGATCGCCGCCAGGATTGAGCGTCGCGAGGCGGTTGCCGAGCGCGTCCTTGGCGTACCTATCGGCGGCGGGCTTGACGTGCCGATCGAACACCTTCTGCGCCTCGAATTCGTAGCCGGAGGGTGAACGGGCGTGGAGCAACTCGGACAGGAAGACGGGGACTTGGTAGGTCGACATGGGGCAGATATCTCACGCAAAGCCGCCCGGGCGCAAAGGAGAAAATTGCTTTGCGTCTGTGCGACTTTGCGCGAGACCTCTCCCTTTCCCATGACCATTTACCCGGCCATTGACATCAAGGGAGGGCGCTGCGTGCGACTCACCCAGGGCCGCGCCGACCGGGAGACCGTTTACGCGACCAATCCGGCCGATGTCGCCGCCGGGTTCCAGGCGGCCGGCAGCGCGTGGGTGCACGTGGTCGATCTCGACGGGGCCTTTGTCGGCGAGCCGCAAAACCTGGCCGAGGTGCGGGCCATCGTCGCGCTCGGATTGAAGGTGCAGTTCGGCGGCGGGCTGCGCACGCGGGCCGCGGTGGAGCAGGCCCTGGGGGCGGGCATCAGCCGGGTGGTCATTGGCACGCGCGCGGCGGAGAGCGAGGGGTTCGTCGCCGAATTGGTGCAGGCGTTCGGCGAGAAAATCGCCGTGGGCATCGATGCCAGAAACGGCCGGGTGGCGGTGAAAGGCTGGGTGGATACCACCGGCACGGAGGCGATCGCGCTGGCGCGGCGCATGGATGCGCTCGGCGTCCGCACGCTGGTTCACACCGACATCAGCAGCGACGGCATGCTCACCGGACCCAGCTTTGCCGTGCAGGAGGCTCTGCTGGCCGCGGTGACGGGCTGCGTCATCGCCTCCGGGGGCGTGAGTAGTCGCGAGGACGTGCTCAAGTTCCTGGAGATGAAAAAACGCCGCCCAAATCTGGACGGCGTCATCATCGGCAAGGCACTCTACGAAGGTCGCGTGGAGCTGGGAGATCTGCTGGCGCTGGCCAAAGCGTAGGGTGCGTTGCGGGATCTGGCGAAGCTTCAGGCGGAGGCTGGGTCCTTGACGCGCCGCGATATGAGCAGACGGCGGCTTGAGGACAAGCCGCCCTACCGATTCACTTGCCGGGCGATTTCTTCCAGCGGGTAGGTGATGATCTCGGCGAGGGTGGGATGGTACCAGGGCGCGCGGAGAAGATCGAAGACGGTGGCGCGCATTGCCAGCGGCCCGCTGAAACAATGAATGAGCTCGCCGGCGTCCTTGCCCACGATCTCCGCGCCAAGAATGCGGCCGCGGTCCGGCTCCGCGATGACCTTCACATATCCGTAGTTGGCCTCCATCAGAATGGATTTGCCGTGATCGTTGAAAGGATAGGAGGCGCTCAAGTAGCAGGCGCCCTTCGCCGCCAGGTCGCCTTCGGGCACGCCGATGGTGGCAAGCTGGGGCTCGGTGAAGACGACGTTGAGCAGGAGGGAGTAGTCGACGGGTTTGATCCCCTTGACGCCGCAGGCATGCCGCGCGGCCAACTCCCCCTGCGCGACGGCGAGGTGCACGATATCGTGCGGTCCACAGACGTCGCCCGCCGCGTAGATGTGTTCTTGCGACGTCTGCTGCCAGCGGTTCACGGCGACGCGCCCCCCGGCGCCGGTCGTCACGCGCGCGGCCTCAAGGCGCAGGCCGGCGGTGTTGGGTTCACGCCCCAGCGCGTTGAACAGATGCCGCGCGCGGCGGGTCACCACCGTGCCTTTATGCTCGAAGACCACCGTGAAACCGTGCCGCGCCTGGGTGATCCCGCGAACCTTGGTGCCGGCGAAAAGTTCGATGCCTTCATCGCGGAAGGCCTGCTGCAGCACGCTGCTGGCCTCGGGCGAGTGGTCGCGCAGGATGTGGGGGCTACGCTGGATGAGTACCACCCGCGAGCCGATGCGGTGGAGAAACTGCGACAGCTCGCACGCCACGATGCCCCCGCCGAGCACGATCACGCTCTCCGGGATGAAATCGAGGTCGAGCACGTCGTCGCTGGTCCAAAACGGCACGTCGCGCAAGCCCGGCACTGGCGGCACGCTGACTTTCGAGCCCGTGGCGATGAGGAAGCGTCGGCCGCGCAGGCGGGTGCCGTCCGCGAGTTCGAGGGTGTGCGCGTCAGCAAACCGGGCGCGGCTGCGGTATAGGTCGTAGCGCCCCGCGGTGAGCTGCTTGACGCGATGGGCGGCGAAGTCGCCGATGATCCGCTGCTTCCGGGCGTGGACGGCCCGCATGTCAGCCGCGGCGCGTGGAATCCTCAGACCGAAGGCGCGGCCGCGCTGCGCGTGGTGCAGCACCTCGGCACCGTAGAGGAGGGTTTTTGACGGCATGCACCCGCGCAGAATGCAGAGGCCGCCCAGGGCCTTCGCGCCATCGACAATCGCGACGCGCCGCCCCAGTGATGCCGCGACCCGCGCCGCGTTGAACCCGGCGCTGCCGCCGCCGATGACGATGAAATCGTATTGATGGGCCATGTCGGAAAGGAATGCCGTTTAGAGCTACTCGCCAGGCGTGCCTTGCCAACGGATGGTCCAGCCTGCAACGGTGCTGGTCTGCCAAGCTCCGGGCGCGTAGTCGACGAACGAATTGAGCATCGAACTGGAATCCACACCAGGTGCCACCACCACCACGAGATGGTCCACTCGGCCCCGCAGCAATCTGCCCGCCATCGATGGATCAAGTGGCAGGCCGCGGTTGTG
>JBGOXZ010000302.1:0-4055 GCA_041479395.1 Opitutaceae bacterium | reverse complement strand
TGTAGGAGCCTGCTCGCCCGTTCGACAGGCTCAGGGCCCCGAGCCGTTTCGACAAGCTCAAGGCCCCGAGCGTGTCGAGGGGCAGGCGATTTCTCCTCTGCATCCTCCTTCGCCGAGGCTTCCGCCGTCGCTGAAGCTTTGGTGGACGAGACGGAGGACCGGTCGCGAGCACCTGTCCGGCGTAGCTTCATGCGAAGGCGGAAGCTCGCTCCTACAATTGCATGGGCCTGCCTTGGAGCGCGACGATCGCGACCAGAGCGGGGACTCTTCGCTTGTTTTTGCCGGGGATTTTTCCAATGCTGCCGCGCATATGCCGCTTCACCCCTGTTTTCGCTGTATCGCCGGTCTGGTTGCCCTCCCGTTGGTCGCCTCGCTGCAGCTCGCCGCCCAAGGGCTGAATTCCGCGAATTCACCGGCGTTCGAGCTGGCCAGCCTCCGCGAGGATGTCCGTCTCCTCAGCCAGCGGGTGGGCGAGCTCGGTCTCCGGGTCGAACAGCTCGAGCGTGACAACAACGACCTGCGGACGAAGTCCGGCCAGACTTACGTCACGCTCGCCCAGCTCAACCAAGCCATCGCCGACGTGGAGCGAACCATGCAGGCCGCCCTGCGCGACCAGAAGCGCGACATCCTGCAACAGGTCAGCGTTCAACTGGAAAAGCTGGCCAACGAGACGCAGGCGGCGATCAACGCCCTCGCCAAAGGCGCGGCCACGCGGCCGGCCGTGACCACGCCGACCTTCACCGAAGATTATCCCAAGGTGGGCGTGAGCTACACGGTCCAGAAGGGCGACACCCTCTCGAGCATCGCGCACAAGACCGGCGCCAAGATGCAGGACATCATCAACGCCAACAAAATCGCCGACCCCACCCGACTGCAGGTGGGCCAGACGCTGTTCATTCCCCAAAGCAAATGATCCTTCACCATGGCCGCACCTAAATCCAGACTGGGCAGGGGACTGGCGGCCCTGATCGCCAGCGGAACGTTCGCCGCACCAGAAACTGCCGCCAAGACTGCCCCGCCTGCCGCCGAGCCGACCGGCAGCGGAACACCGACCGCACCCGGCTTTCAGGAGATCGCCGTCCATCTCGTCGAACCAAGCCCATTCCAGCCGCGCAAGGACATCAATGCCGAGCAGCTCAACGAGCTCGCCGAAAGCATTCGCGCCGAGGGACTGCTGCAGCCGATCGTCGTGCGCAAGGTGGGCGACCGATTCCAGCTGATCGCGGGCGAACGGCGCTGGCGCGCCTTTCAGCAACTCAAGATCAAATCCATCCCGGCGCGCGTGCTGGAGGCGAGCGACGCCTCCTCCGCCACGCTGACGCTGATCGAAAACCTGCAGCGCGAGGGGCTGAACCCGATTGATGAGGCCTACGGTTATGCGAGCCTCATCCGCGACTTCGATCTGACCCAGGAGCAGGCCGCCGAACGCGTCGGCAAGGGCCGGGCCACCGTGGCCAACTCGCTGCGGCTCCTGTCGCTCGCGGCCGAGATCCAAGGGTACATTGCCAAGGGGCTTTTGAGCGTCGGCCACGCCAAGGTGCTGCTGGGCGTGGAGGAGCCGGCGAAGCGCGCGGTGCTCGCGCGCCGCGTGATCGAAGAGGGACTGAGCGTGCGCGTTCTGGAAAAGCTCGCGCAAGGGCACAAGACCTCCCGGTCCGGGCGGAGTTCCGGCCGGGCCGTGCCGGCGGCCGAGGCCGCCACGGTGACGGACATTGAGAAGCGCCTGACCACGCATCTCGGAGCCCGTGTGCGGCTTCGCCACTCACCGAAGCACGGCCGCATCATTATCGAATACGCCGGGAACAGCGATTTGCAGCGCATACTGGAAAAAATCGGCCTGCAGGCCTAGTATCCGGCGATTGAGCGCATGAGTGTCGCGGAAACTGTCAGGGAGACGCTGTCTGACGCCCAGGCGTTGCGGGCCAAGATGTTCCGGCTGCGGTTCCCGTTCATCGCGGAGCTGCGGCATTATTCCGGGGCGAAATTGCGCGCGGACCTGATCGCCGGCGCGACCCTGACCCTGGTGTCGGTCCCGCAAGCCATCGGGTTCGCGCTGATCCTCGGCCTGCCGCCGATGCCGGTGATCATCTCGGTGGTCGTCGGCGGCTTCGTGGGCGCGCTGTTTTTTTCGTCGCACTACCACGTGTTTGGCCCGACGACCTCGGTCAGCCTGATCACCGCCGCGACGATCGCGGCCAACACCGACCTTGGCCTGCATCCGCTCGCCCTGGCGGCCTACCTCGCGTTCCTGATTGGCGTGGTGCAGTTTCTGGCCGGCCTGCTGAATTTCGGCGAGGTGACCAAGTTCATCTCGCGGTCCGTCGTCATCGGGTATACCACGGCCATCGGCATCCTGCTCATCGCGAGTCAATCGCCGAATCTTCTTGGATTCCAGGTGCCGGCGGGAGAAAGCTTCCTCGCGGTGCTAACGGAGGTGGCGCATGCCGTCGCGGCCATCAAGATTTCCTGGTGGGCGATCGGCATCGGCGTGGTGACGCTGGCGATCTTCGAAGGCGTCAAGCGCTGGCGCCCGGCCTGGCCCGAGGCGCTCATCGGGCTGGCGGTGCTCGCCCTGGCCGCCCGCGTGTTCGCCTATTTCATCGCCCGCGATCACATCTTCGGCCTCCAGGCCATGCCGTTCCGTCTCGTCGAAGATGTGGGCGCGCTCACCGCCGCGGTTCCGCAACTGGCGGGACTGCCGCCGCTCGGCGAGCAACTCAGGCTGCTGCCGCGCCTGGCCAGCACGGTCATTGCCATCGCCATCATCGGGATGCTGGAGGCCGCCGCGATCACGAAGTCGCTGGCGGCAAAAAGCGGCCAGCAGCTGGAGCCCAACCAGGAGCTGCTCGGCATGGGCGCCGGCAACATCGCCGCCGGGCTCTTTGGGGCGACGCCCGCCTCCTCCTCCTTCACGCGTTCCGCCGTCAATTATCAGACCGGCGCGGCTTCGCAGCTCTCCTCCATGCTGAGCAGCGTGACGATCCTGTTGATCCTGCTGTTCATCACGCCGGTCTTCAACTCCATCCCGGTGGCCGCGTTGGCGGCGCATCTCATGCGGGTGGGCTACCGGCTGATCAACCAGCCGCAGATCCGCGTGGCCTGCCGGTCCACCCGTTCCGATGCGGCGGTGTTTGCCCTCACCTTGGGCGCCGCCCTGTTCCTCCGGCTCGATACGGCCATCTATATCGGCATCGGCGCGGCCCTCGTGCTGTTCCTGCAGAAGACCAGCACGCCGTCCCTGGTGGAATACGCCTTCAACGAAAGCGGTCAGCTCGCGGAGGTGCAGGACTCGTCCCGGCGCGCGAACCCGCAGATCTCGATCATTCACGTCGAGGGCGAGCTCTTTTTTGGCGCCGCCGATCTGTTTCAGGAACAGGCGCGGTACCTGGCGGAGGACGAGAATATCCGTGTTTTCATCCTGCGCATGAAGAACGCGCGCAATCTCGACGCCTCGACGGTCATGGCCATGGAGAACCTGCACGATTATCTGCGCCGGAACGGACGGTACATGCTGATCAGCGGCTGCAACGCCGACGCCATGCGCGTGCTCAAGAACAGCGGCCTGCTGGCCCACATCGGCGCCGAGAACGTCTTTCCCGCGGAGACCAACCCGACGATCAGCACGAAACGGGCGCTGGTCCGGGCCACCCAGCTGCTCCAAACGCGCCGGGCCGATGTCCGCATCTTCTATGACCGGACGCGGGAAAGGGCGCTCGCTCCCGGAGCGGCGGCGGGCGCGGAGCCGCACCCGGAGGACTATGAGATATAGACTTGATGGGCCTGACGTGACCCATGGTTGACATCCGGCACCGGAGCCTGTTGTCATGCGCCCTTTATGATCTCGGTTCTCATCGGTATTTTGACGTTTGTGCTGATCATTGTGGCGCTGTTCCTCATCCTGGTGGTGCTGGCGCAGCGCGCGAAATCCGACAGTGGCATGGCGGCGATGGGCGGCGGCGCGATGGAGTCGGCCTTTGGCCCGGACACCAGCAATGTCCTGAGCCGCATGACGATCCGGGGAGCGGTCGTGTTTTTTGTCCTGAGTTTCCTCATAT
>JBGOXZ010000301.1:0-4058 GCA_041479395.1 Opitutaceae bacterium | reverse complement strand
TCGTCTTTGGCTGCGGCGGCAACCGCGACCGCACCAAGCGTCCCCTCATGACACGCGCCGTGCAGGAACTGGCCGATTTTGCGTGGGCCACGGCGGACAACCCGCGCAGCGAGCCGCTCGCACAAATCTTCGCGGACATGAAGCAGGGCGTGAGCGCGCCCGACAAGATCACCTTCATCGACGAACGCCGCCGCGCCATCAGCCTGGCGCTCGACGCCGCCCGGCCGGGCGACTGCCTGCTGATCGCCGGCAAAGGTCACGAGTCGTACCAAGAGTTCGCCGACACGGTCATCCCGTTCGACGACCGGCAGGTCGTCCGCGAACTGATCGCGGTGAAGCAGATCAAGGCAACATGAACGGCCACGGACTCTAGCCATGCCGGTCTTCTCGCCAGGCCAACTTGCCGCCTGGTCCCGCGGACGCTGGACCGCATTCCCGACCACACCCATCACCGGCTTCACCAACGACACCCGCACGCTCCGGCCGGGCCAGCTGTTTGTGGCGTTGAAGACCGACCGGCGCGACGGGCATGAATTTCTCGCCGCGGCCCAAGCCGCCGGTGCCGCGGGCGCCCTGGTCGGCCGCGCCAATCCGGCGCTGGCGCTGCCGCAGCTGGTGGTGGCGGACCCGTTGGGCGCCTTTCAGCTCATCGCGCGCGAACACCGCCGCATGTTCCCCGGGCCGGTCATCGGCATCACCGGCAGCGTCGGCAAAACCTCGACGAAGGATCTGCTGGCCCTGCTGCTGGGCGGCCTGCCCGCCGAAGCGGCCGCCCCGGGAGGGGCTTCCACGGTGCTCGCCACCGAGGGCACCCTCAACAATCACATCGGTGTGCCGCTCACGCTCACGCGGCTCGACCCCGCCCGGCATCGCTTTGCGGTCATCGAAGCCGGCGTCAGCGGACCGGGCGAGATGCGGCCGTTGGCCGGCATGATCGAGCCCGACCTGGCCATCATCACCCTGATCGCGCCGGCGCATCTGCAGGGGCTGGGTGATGTCGAGGCTGTCGCGCGCGAGAAGGCCGCGCTGCCCGCCGCGGTGCGTCCGGCCGGCATCGCCGTCTTTCCCCGGCCGGTCCTGCAGTTCGACGCCTTCCGCGACCTCAGCGTGCGCACCCTGACCATTGAGGCGGCCGAGGTGGTCCGCCCGGCCGAGCCTCCCAAGGACAAGGTCTACTTCGCCGTCACCCAGCGGGGCGACGCGACTGCGCTGGCCATCGCCTATGGCCCGCCGCCACCGCTTCATTTCACGATGCGGCGCGTTTCCGCCGGCATGGCGCAGAACGCGGTGCTGGCCATCTGCGCCGCCCTCTGGCTGGGCGTGGCGCCCGCGGTCATCCAGGAACGCCTGGCGGCGTGGCAGCCCGCGAAGTGGCGGGGCGAGCTGCGCCGCGAAGCGGGCCGGCTGCTCTACCTCGATTGCTACAACGCCAATCCCGCGTCGATGGCGGACGCGCTCGACAACTTTGCGTCGCTCGCCTCCGCCGGGGAGCCCCGCGCCTATGTGCTCGGCTGCATGGAGGAACTCGGCTTGCGCGCCGCGGAGTATCACCGCCAGCTCGGCCGAACCATGCACCTGCGGCCGGGCGACCGCCTGTTCATCGTCGGCGACCAGGCCGGGGCGCTGCGCGAGGGGCTGCTCGAAAACGGCAACGCGCCCGAGCAGATCGAGATCGTCGCCGATCTTGCACCCGTGGCGGCGTTTCTGGCCGGATTTCGCGGCGCCGTGTTCTTGAAAGGGAGCCGGCGGCATCAACTGGAGAAGGCGCTGCTGGCGGGCGCGCCGCCGGAGACCGTCGCATGCTGAGCTATCTCTCCCAGTACGAGGATCTATTCGGCCCGCTGCGCCTGCTGCGGGCCGTTACCTTTCGCACCCTGATGGCGGCGGGCACGGCGTCGGTCATCGGCTTTCTCATCGGCCCCTGGCTCATCGCGCGGCTGCGCGCGCTCAAGGTCGGCCACCACTACGACGACGACCGGACGGGCGACCTCGCGCAACGGTTCGACAAGAAAAACACGCCGACCATGGGCGGGTTGTTGATCTTTTTCGCGGTCTTCGGCAGCACCTACCTCTGGGCCCAGCCCAACATCTGGGTGGCGGTGAGCATGTTTGTGTTTGCGGGGCTCACTGCCGTGGGTTTTCGCGACGACTATCTGAAGGTCGTGCACAAGAATCGGGACGGCATCTCCTCCTGGGAAAAGATCCTCTGGCAGACCTTGATCACCGTCATCGCGCTCGCCGCGATCATCTGGCACCCGACCAGTGCCCAGAAAATCCGCGAACTGTGGGTGCCGTTCTACAAGGAGCCGGTGCTGGTGTTCGCGGGAACCTTCGGCGTGGTCGCGCTTTTCGTGTTGGTCTTTTTCTGGATCGTCGGTTTCAGCAACGCGATCAACCTGACGGATGGACTCGATGGTCTGGCGATCGGATGCACGATCACCGTCGCCCTGGTTTATGGCATCATGGCCTACGTGGCGGGACGGGTGGACACCTCCCACTATCTGTTGATCAGTTACGTTCCGGGCACGAACGAGCTGACGGTCATCTGCGGGGCCCTGGTGGGCGCAGGCATGGCCTTCCTCTGGTACAATTCGTATCCAGCCGAGGTGTTCATGGGCGACACCGGCTCGCTGGCGATCGGCGGTCTCATCGGTGTGCTGGCGTTCATGGTGCAACAGCCGTTCACGCTGATCATTGTCGGTGGCGTGTTCGTCTGGGAGGCGGTGTCGGTAATCATTCAGGTCGGTTTCTTCAAGGTCACCAGGCGCCGCGGCGGGGAGGGCCGGCGTTTCTTTTTGATGGCGCCCATCCACCACCATTTTCAGAAACGCGGCTGGCCCGAGACCAAGGTGGTGATGCGCTTCTGGATCCTCTCGCTCATGTGCGCGCTCGCGGGCCTGGGAACCCTCAAACTCCGGTGAAGGTCCGTCATGCCCGCTCTCGTCACCTCCGCCGCCCCCGTTGAATCGCGTCGCCCCGCGACGGATTCCGGTTATGGTGACGACCTCCTGCCCATGACTCCGCCCGATTTCCTTGTGCCGCTGCTTCAGCGCCCCGTCGCCATCTTCGGGGGTGGCGTCAGCGGCCAGGCCGTGCGCGAATTGCTCGCGCAGCTCGGCGTGCGCGGGGAGATCTTCGACGAGAAGCCCGGCCTGGGGGCGGCGCGCGATTTCCCGGCGACCGCCACCGCGGCGCATCCCCTGGTGGTCTTCAGCCCCGGGTTCGCGCCGGAGCACGCGTGGCTGCAGACGGCGCGCGGCGCCGGTTGCACCTGCCTCGGCGAACTCGACTTTGCATCGCTCTTCTGGCGGGGCCGCGTCATCGCCGTCACCGGCACCAACGGCAAGACCACGCTGGCCGAGTTTCTCACCCACGCCCTCCTCGCCGCGGGCGAGGACGCCTACGCCGTCGGCAACGTCGGCCTTCCGTTCAGCCGCCTCATCACCTTCAAGCGCGAACCGGACGAGGACGCGATGGCCGTCTGCGAGGTGAGTTCATTCCAGGCCGAAACGCTGCAGCATTTTCACGCGGACGCCGCGCTGTGGACCAATTTCGCCGAGGATCACCTGGAACGACATCCCAGCCTCGCGGCCTACTTCACGGCGAAGTGGAATCTCCTGGCCCGCACGGCGGCCGACGCCGTTTTCGCCGGCACCAGTGTGCAGCGCTTTGCCCGTGAATTCGGACGGCCGCTGCCGCCGGCCGCCGGCGTCGCCAGCGAGGGCGCCACGCCGGATCCGCAGCTCGAGGGCACCATTTTTGCCCGGTATCCCCAGCGCGAGAATTTTCTCCTCGCCCGGGCGTGGTGGCGGCACGAGGGTCGACCCGAGGCCAAACTATATGCGGCCGCGCGCACGTTCCAGCTCGGCCGGCATCGGCTCACTCGGATCGGCGAACTCCACGGCGTATCGTTCTGGAATGATTCCAAGGCGACGAACTTCCACGCGGTCGAGGCCGCGCTGGCCGCGATTCCGGGGCCGGTGCATTTGATTGCCGGCGGCAAATCCAAGGGGGGAGATCTCGACGCCTTTGTTCGCCGCATCGCCGGGAGAATCAGG
>JBGOXZ010000300.1:0-4102 GCA_041479395.1 Opitutaceae bacterium | reverse complement strand
GGCCAGCCACCCGGCGTTGCAGTGGGTCAGCACATTCACCGGCGCCCCGCCCTGGCGGGTGGAAATCTCCTGGAGCAGCCGCAAGCCGTGGCGGCCGATGGATGCGCAGGCGGCGACATCCTCATCGCAGATGCGTCGTGCCTCTTCGCCCAGACATTGCGCGGCCTCGCCGGCCGAGCGGCACGCCTGTGCGGTCGCGAGCATCCGATCCACCGCCCAAGCCAGGTTTACGGCCGTGGGGCGCGTGGCCGTTAGCCTCTCGCCAGCGCGCCGCAGCCGATCGCGCCATTCTCCGGCCGGATCGGGGCCGACGGCATGCGCCGCCAGCGCCAAGCCCCACGCCGCCGCAGCTCCGATGAGCGGAGCGCCCCGCACGTGCATGTCGCGGATGGCGATCGCCATTTCCTCCGCCGAGCGAATGTCCTCGATCACGAAGCGATGCGGCAACTGACGCTGATCGATGATCTGCACCACGCCTTCCTGTTCCGGGTGAGGCCAGATCGTCCGATAGGGCATGCCGCCGACTTTCATGATTTCATCCTGCCATAAACCGATACGATGTTATCGACAACTCCGGCCAACGGAATAAAATATGCGCGGTCGACGAGATATCCATGCGCACCCCGCCGCCCGCTCCGGCAACGTCCTTTCCTGCAGACTTCAAAACCGCCTCGACCGCAAAAAGTCGGGAACCAGATCACGATTTGCCCGCTCCATGCGACAGCCACCACGCCGTCATGTCTGATTCCTCCTCCCTCTCCGCATCACCCAAGGCACTCGCCGATTACTGGCATTTTTTTGCCAGTTTTCTGCGCAAGCCATGGACCGTTGGCGCCGTGGCACCCAGTTCGACCCACCTCTCGCGGGCGGTCCTGCGTGATTGTGCCCTGAAGAATGCGAACACCGTGGTGGAACTGGGCGCCGGCACCGGCGCCATCACCCGGCATATCGTGGAGAGCATCGGGCCGCGCACCTTGTTCATCACGCTGGAACTGGACGCCCGCCACGTGGCGCGGCTGCGCGAACGCCACCGCGGCGTCAAGGTCTACCGCGCGTCGGCGGAGAATCTCCGCGCCCTGCTCGCCCGGCACGGCCGCAAAACGGCGGACTGCATCATCAGTGGCCTGCCCTGGGGCAACATGAATCGGCGTACCCAGCATCGCATCCTGCGGGAGATTCTTGCGGTGCTGAAGCCGGGCGGACGCTTCTGCGGTTTCGGCTACGTGCACGCGAGTTGGTATCCGTCGTCGCGCGCCTTCCGCCAGATGCTGGAGCAACATTTCCAGCGAGTCGGCATCAGTCGGGTGATCTGGCGCAACCTGCCGCCCGCCTTCGTCTATTCCTGCCGGTAAGAGTCCCCAGGGCCACGGCAGCGCAGGGACGTGTGACGCTTGCCCCCGGCAGCCCGGCTTCCTTCCGCCTCCCCGCTAATGGGCGGCGAGCAGGTCAAGCGTGTGCTGGATCAGGCCCGGATCCAGGCGGTCCCCATGGCCGGGCACGACGACATTCACCGGAAACGGTGCGAGCTTGCGGATCGATTCCGGCCACCGCCGAAGGTCGGCGTCCGTCTCCCCCGAACGGCCCTGCCGCTGAGTGCGCCGCCACGAACGCCCACGCGGGCGGGCGGCGTCAACGGGGATGAATATTTTCTCGCCTTTGGACGCAAGGATGGCATTTTTCGCTAATGCATTTGATTAGTTCGTGTAATTCCCCAAGGTTAGGGCACGGCGTCTGATGCTCCGTCATCGCGGCTAGAGGCTGCGATTCCCAGTCGCGGCGCGCCGGTCCGCATCTCCCCGGCGCAAGCGCGCTCAAACATGCCTTCTTCTGCCAGTTAACTCAGTCATCACAAACAAAGCGCACTATGAATAAACCAAACAAAGTCATCGCCTGGTACGGCTGGATGCCTGACCGCCCTGATCAACGCGACAAATACTATGCCGCCATCGCGGCGCCGCCCAAGAAGCTGCCGGCTTCGGTGGACTTGCGCGCGACCTGTTCCAGCGTGGAAAACCAAGGGCAGCTCGGAAGCTGCACGGCCAATGCCCTCGTCGGCAACCTCGAGTTCCTCGAAAAGCAAGCGGGCAAGCCGGCCACGGACCTCAGCCGTCTGTTCATCTACTACAATGAGCGCGCGCTGGAGGGCACGGTCAACGAAGACGCCGGTGCCATGATTCGCGACGGGATCAAAACCCTCGCGCAGCAGGGCGCTTGCGCCGAGAAGAAGTGGCCCTATGTCATCACCAAATTCTCCGTGAAGCCGGCGGCGTCGTGCTACCGGGAGGGAATGACGCACCAGATCACCTCCTATCACCGCGTCGTGACGGTGCAGGAAATGAGAATGTGTCTGGCCGAGGGTTACCCCTTCGTTTTCGGTTTCACCGTGTACGAGAGTTTCGAGTCGGCGGCGGTGGCGAAGACCGGGACGCTCAACATGCCCAAGCCCCGTGAAAAGGTCCTGGGCGGCCACGCCGTGATGGCCGTGGGCTACAATGACGCCGCGAAGCGGTTTCTCGTCCGTAATTCCTGGGGCACGGATTGGGGCAGGCAAGGCTACTTCACCATGCCTTATGACTACCTCGGCAACCGGAATCTGTCGGACGACTTCTGGACGATTCGCGCGCTCGAGGACTAGCCGCACTCCATCAAAAGCAGAGATCGCACGCCGCCGCTGGCGTTGTGACCGGCCGCACGGCGGGCGGACCGGCACCAGCGCAATCCGGCGCAGAGGCTCCTGCGAACCCGGCGCGGCCGGTCTCCGTGCTATTCGCTTGAGCCTCCCGCGGCGCTCGGTTAGACGACTACGCGCATTCCGGCTGCGCGCCGCGGAACCCGCTGCGGTCGCCGGTTTCTTAACAACGGATTCTGCGGCTCGTGCGCGCCTCCGCCCCGACTCTTTCGTTCCCGTCCGGAACGCCAGCTCCACCGCTAACATGACCTCCCGAGCCTTGTTTCTTCGCGGAGTGACGATCGTGTCGCTCCTGCTTGCCGCCGGGGGCGGCGCCCTGCGCGCTGCGCCGGATGACTTCAAAGCCATCGAGTCCCGCGTGACTGAATTCACCCTGCAGAACGGCTGGAAATTCATCGTGCTCGAGCGTCATCAGGCGCCGGTGGCCTCGTTTCTCACCTACGCCGACGTCGGCTCGACCCAGGAGGTCACCGGCATCTCCGGGCTGGCGCACATGTTCGAGCACATGGCGTTCAAGGGCTCGAGCAAGCTCGGCACCCTCGATTATGCCGCCGAAAAGACCGCGCTGGCGGAGGTCGACCGGACCTACTACGCGCTCTACGCGGAGCGCATCAAAGCCCGCCGCGCCGATCCGGCCCGGCTCAAGCAGCTCGAGGCGGATTTCAAGGCCGCGCAGGAGGCCGCGGACAAATTCGTCAAGAAAAACGAATTCGGCGAGGCGGTGGAGCGCGCCGGCGGACGCGGCCTCAACGCCACGACCGGCGAGGACCGCACGGCGTACTTCTTCAGCCTGCCCTCGAACGAGGCCGAGTTGTGGTTTTACTTGGAGGCGCAACGATTCGCCGACCCGGTCCTCCGCGAGTTCTACCAGGAGCGCGACGTGGTGATGGAGGAGCGCCGGCTCGGCGACAGCCAGCCGATCGGGCGGCTGCTCGAGGAATTCCAGGCCATGGCCTACAAGGCGCACCCGTATCACGCGCCGGTCATCGGTCACATGAGCGACCTGCAAAGCTTCTTCCGTGAAGATGCCGTCGCCTTCTTCAAAAAATACTACACGCCGGCGAATCTGATCAGCGTGGTGGCCGGCGATGTCGATCCCCGGCGCATCCGCGAACTCGCTGAATCGTATTTCGGCGGCCTTTCCGGCGGCCCGAAGCCCGAACCGCTGCATACCGTCGAACCGCCGCAGACCGGCGAGCGGCGCCTGACCCTCCGACTGCAATCCCAGCGGCTGTTCCTCGAGGGTTACCACAAGCCCGATCTCAACGATCCGGACGACGCCGTCTATGATGCCATCGGCAGCCTCCTGAGCGAAGGCCGGTCGTCCCGTCTGTACCGGTCGCTCGTGCGCGACCAGAAGACCGCCACCAGCGCCGGCGGCTTCCCCGGTTTTCCCGGCCAGAAATACCCCGG
>JBGOXZ010000299.1:0-4113 GCA_041479395.1 Opitutaceae bacterium | reverse complement strand
GTCGTTCAACTGCATCGTTTCGGCTAAGGTCAACAGCATGGTCACGGTGAAGAACTTGTCATCCTGCGCGACGCGATGGTTCCCAAGCAACTCCGTTGCGGCGTCCGAGTGGATCCTTTGCTCTGCTCAAGATGACAAGTCCGGCACTCACTCCCGCTCCTGCAGGATTCCCCGGACGTCTCCCCGCACCCGGGCCAGCTCGAGCCGGCTGAGATTGTACTGATAGACCGCTTCGACGAGATTGTCGCTGGCTTGGGCCAGGCTGTTCTGGGCCTCGACGATCTCGCGGTTGTCGGCCACGCCCTGCTCGAAGCGCAGCCGGGCCAGCCGCAGTTCTTCCTCTGCGAGCGCGCGGGCCTTTTCGCCGACCGCGATCTGCGCGTAGCGCGACGCGGCGTCCTGCGCGGCCAGGCGCAGTTCCGCCTCGATAAGCAATTCCATTTCCCGCAGGCGCAGTTCCTGCGCCCGCAAACGCGATCCGGCCAGCCGTTGGTCGGCGCTGATGCGGAGTCCGTCGAAAACGGGGAAAGCGAGCGTGAGCCCCGCGGCCCAGGCATTTTCGCCGCGTCCATCAAACGCGCGCTGGCTCGACATCCCGTACTCGCCAAAGGCTGAAAGCGCCGGCAGGCGTTCATACTGCGCTGCGCGCAGCTCCAGCTGGTGCTGCTCGAGCAGCTGGCGCGCGCCCAGATAGTCGACCCGCGAAGCCAGGGTGGCCTTCTCCGTCCCGCCCAGTTCGGCTGGCGTATCGACCCGACGGGCGTTGAACTCCGCGAGTCGCAGCGGCCGGCCCAGGTCGAGATCGAGCAGACGCTTGAGGAGCAACTCGCTCTGGTACACCACCGTCTGCTGCTGCAAGCGGCTTTGCTCCGCGGTGGCCAGGGTCGATTCCGCGCGCGTGACGTCGATCTGGGTGGCGACGCCGGCGTTGAGCTGGTTCCGCGACAATTCGCGCAGCACCCGCGCCCGTTCGATGTTGGCCTCGATGACCTCAAATCGCTTCAGGTTCCTCAGGTGGGCGAAGCACGTTTGGGCCACCTGGCCCATCACCGTCTGCAGCGTCTGTCGGCGGTCCAGCTCCGCCACGCGCACGGCGCTCCGCGCAGCGCGATAGCGGGCGAGGTTCGCCGCGTTCAGCAGGGAGAGATTGCCATTCAGCGTAGCGTCGAAACGGTTGCCCGGCGCGCCAGCCAGGACGCCGGAGTTGCTCACGTCCACAATGCGGCTGCGTTGCTGCTGGGCGTTGAGTTGCACGCTGGGCAGGAGGTTGGCCCGCTGCTGGCTGGCGGTGGCCATGACCTGCACCACGGCCTCCCGGCTCAGCAAGGCGGTGAAATTGACGGTTTCCACCGCGTTGAACGCACCCTCCAGCGTAAGCTCGGCGTCCCCGGCCGCTCGCGGCGCGGGGGATGCTCCGACGGCCGGCAGGATGGCCGCGACGGTCAGAAGGAATGCAGGTGCAGAAAGCGAACGAAATGGCATACGGCGAAGCGTGGCACCGTAGAGTTTTTTGCCCGCCCGGGCTAGCCTCATTTGCTGCCGCGGCCGTCCGGCGAATCCCAGCCTTGCGGATTGTCAGGTGCGGCAATCGCCGTCACAGTGGTTCCTTTCGTCATCCATGCGCATCGGCCTCGCCCAGATCAACACCACCGTCGGCGACCTCGGCGGCAACCGTCAGCGGATCGTCGACGCCTATCGCGCCCTCGTCGGCCAGGGAGCCGGGCTGGTGTTGTTTCCCGAGCTGGTGGTGTGCGGCTACCCGCCGCGGGACCTGCTGTTCAAGCGCCGCTTCGTCGCCGACGTGGAATCTTCGCTGGCGGAGGTCGCGGCTGCCGTGGGCGAGGTGCCCGCGCTGGTCGGGTTCGCGGAGACCAACGCCACCGGCGAAGGCCGGCCGTATTTCAACGCGGCCGCCTGGTGCCACCGGGGTGAGGTCGCGGCCGTCGCCCGCAAGTGCCTGCTGCCCACCTACGACGTGTTCGACGAAGACCGCTATTTCGAGCCTGCCCCCTCCCCGCGCGTCATCGACTTCACCGGCCGGCGCATCGGCGTGACCATTTGCGAGGACATCTGGACGCTTCCCATGATCTCCACGCGGCGGCTCTATAGCGGCCAGGATCCAATCCGCCAGCTCGCGAACCAGAAATGCGACGTCGTCCTCAATCTTTCGGCGAGTCCCTGGCACCACGGCAAGGGCGATGTGCGCGAGACCCTGGTGACCGCCGCGGCCAAAGCCATGGGTTGCCCGGTCGTCTACTGCAATGCCGTCGGCGGCAACGACGAGCTGATCTTCGACGGCCGTTCCGTCGTGGCTTCGGCGCGGGGCGAGGTGATCGCGGGTCTGGCGGCGTTTCGCGAGGAGCTGCGCGTCATTGACCTCGACGCGATCCTCCACCCGCGGGACGCCAAGCCGGAGATTGCCGCGTCCTATGCCCAATCCGAGATGAAGGACATCTTCGAGGCCCTGGTGCTCGGCCTGCGCGATTACGCGCACAAAAGCGGTTTCAAGCGTGCGCTGGTCGCCCTCAGCGGCGGCATCGACTCCGCCGTCGTGGGGGTCGTTGCGGCCGCGGCCTTTGGTCCGGAGAATGTCACGGGGGTCAGCCTGCCCTCGGTCATTTCGAGCCAGCACAGCCGGGACGATGCGCGGGCGCTCGCCGCCCACCTCGGCATCGCCTTCCACACGATTCCCATCGCCGACGTGGTGGCCGCCACCGAGACGGTGCTGGGGCCGCTCTTTGCCGGCCACGCGCGCGATGTCACCGAGGAGAACATCCAGGCGCGCATCCGCGGGGTCATCATGATGGCGCTCTCCAACAAATTTGGGTCACTGCTGCTCACCACCGGCAACAAGAGCGAAATGGCCGTGGGCTACTGCACGCTCTACGGCGACATGGCCGGCGGGCTCGCCGTCATTTCCGACGTTTTCAAGACGCAGATCTACGCCCTGGCCCGCTGGATCAACGACGATGCGCGCCGCGCCCGCCGCCCGCCGCCCATCCCGCAAAGCACGCTCGACAAACCGCCGTCCGCGGAACTGCGTCCCGGGCAGACGGATCAAGACAGCCTGCCGGCGTACGATCTGCTCGATGTGATCCTGCGCGGCTACGTGGAGGAAGGCCTCTCCCGCCGCGACCTGATCGCCCAGGGCTATTCCGAGGCGGTCGTCAACGACGTCGCGCGCAAGGTCGACCTCAACGAATACAAGCGCAAGCAGGCCGCGCCTGGACTCAAGATCACGCCCCTCGCCTTCGGCGTCGGCCGCCGCATCCCCATCGTGCAGAAATACGTGAGCTGATTCTTTGGAGAAACCACTAATCCACACTAATCAGCACTAATAAAGGGAGGCGAATGAACCAGACCACCGAACTTCATCAACAAGCAGGCTATGATTTCATGGCGGCGGCTTTCGAGGTCTACAACGAGCTGGGAAGCGGCTTCCTCGAAGAGGTGTATCACGAGAGCCTCGAGCTGGAACTGGATCGACGCCGCATTCCGTTCGTTTCACACCCCAAGCTTACGCTCTGCTACAAGAGTCATCCGCTAAGAAAGCAGTACGAGGCGGACTTGATTGTCATCGACGAAATAGTGGTGGAGCTGAAAGCGGCCAAAGCGCTCGCACCCGAGCACGAAGCCCAACTGATCAACTATCTCAAGGCCACACGAAAGCGGGTCGGCTATCTCCTCAACTTCGGAGCTTTTCCGCGGCTCGAATGGAAACGCTTCGTCCTCTGATACTCTATCATCATTAGTGTCCATTAGTGTGAATTAGTGGTTTCGTTCCATGTCTGTTTCCGACCAACTTTTCGCCCGCGCGCTGCAGTTGATCCCCGGGGGCGTCAACTCACCCGTCCGCGCATTTCGCTCCGTCGGCGGTGCGCCGTTCTTCGTCAAGGCCGCGCATGGCGCCATGCTCGTCACGGCCGATGACCGCGAGCTGATCGACTTCGTCTGCTCGTGGGGTCCCGCCATCCACGGGCACAATCATCCGCGCATCAAGGCGGCGATCGCCGCGGCGCTGGAGAACGGCACCAGCTTCGGCACGCCGAATCCTTACGAGGTCGAGATCGCCGAGCTCATCACGCGCTTCGTGCCGTCGATCCAGAAGGTGCG
>JBGOXZ010000298.1:0-4116 GCA_041479395.1 Opitutaceae bacterium | reverse complement strand
GGACGGAATCTTCATCAACCGCTGGGACGGCTCCGGCATGTGCTACTGCGAGCACTGCCGGGCGAACTTCCAAGCCGCCACCGGCCAGGATCTGCCGCGCTCCGACAACCCGCTGGATGCCGCCCACCGTGCCTACGCGCAGTGGCGCCAGGACCGGCTTTTCGACCTCTGGCGCCGCTGGGACGCGGAGGTGCGCCAGCTCAACTCTGACTCGTGCGTGATCCCCAACACCGGTGGCGGCGCGACCAGTTCACTCGACATGAAACGCATCGGCGAGCTCGCGCCCATACTGATGGCCGACCGCCAGGCGCGTCGCGGCCTCATGCCGCCCTGGGCCAATGGCAGGAGCGCCAAGGAGTATCGCGCCACGATGGGATGCAAACCCGTCGTCGGCATCTTCAGCGTCGGCTTCGAGGAGGTCTACCGCTGGAAGGACTCGGTCCAGAGCCCCGCGGAAATCCGCCTGTGGGTGGCGGACGGACTCGCGAATGGCATGCGTCCATGGTTCACCAAGTTCGCCGGCAGCATCAATGACCCGCGCTGGCTGAAGCCCGTGGAAGAGATCTACACCTGGTGTCACGGCGCGGAACGTTACCTGCGCAACGAGCGCCCGCTCGCCCGGGTCGCCCTGGTCTACTCGCAGCAGACGGCGTGGTTCCAGGTCGGCGACCGCGGCGCGCGCGACAGCGTGGAGGGCGCGGCGCTCGGCTGGTACCAGGCGCTGATCGAGGCGCGCGTTCCGTTCGAAATGGTGCACGACCGCCTGCTCGACGCCGCGCACCTCGTGCCGTTCAAGACGCTCATCCTCCCCAACATCGTCGCCCTCTCCGACGCGCAATGCGACCAGATCCGCCAGTTCGTGGCGCGTGGCGGCGGCCTCGTGGCGACCCATGAGACCTCGCTGCACGACGAGTGGGGCAACCCGCGCAAGGATTTTGGCCTCGCCGATCTCTTCGGTGTGACCTGGCAGGGTCGCGGCGAAGGTCCCATGCACAACGCCTATCTGCGCCTCGAACACGCCGCCTGCCCCGCCCACCCTCTCCTGTCTGGGCTCGAAGACGCCCCGCGCATCATCCACGGCGTGTGGCGTACCGAGGTGGAGGCGACCGCGCGATTCTCCGCGCCGCCGCTCACCCTGATCCCGTCTTATCCCGACCTGCCCATGGAAAAGGTCTTCCCGCGCCGACCGCGGACCGATATCGCGCAGGTTTTCCTGCGTGATCTGCCGGCGGCGGGCCGCGTGGTCTATTTTCCTTGGGACATCGACCGCACCTACTGGGAGGTGCTCAGCGTCGATCACGGCAAACTCCTGCGCAACGCGGTGGCCTGGGCCACCAACGAGCCGCCGGTGCTGACCGTCGCCGGACCCGGCGTGCTCGACGTGACGCTGTGGCGGCAGAAGAGTTCCCTCACCGTGCACCTCGTCAACCTGACGAACCCGATGATGATGAAGGGCCCGGTCCGCGATCTGCTGCCGGTGGGTGAACAGCGGGTGCGGGTCCGCCTGCAGGATGGCCTGCAGGCGCGCAGCCTGCGGTTGCTCGTGGCCGGCGCCATACCTGATTTTCACCAGGCGGGTGAGTGGCTCGATGTGACGGTGCCGTCGGTCGCCGTCCACGAGGTCGTCGCCATCGATGTGTGAGTGTTTCGCTTTGTGGGGCGGGTTTTCAAACCCCTATGCGAACGCCTATCCGAACTGTAGGAGCGGGTTTATCCCGCGACCAGATACGCGCAATGCCCTGAAATCGCGGCATAAAGCCGCTCCTACAATTTCTCAAATCGCGCCCAAGGTGTTTTGGAGGGCCCGGCGCCGCCCGGGCCGGCCGGCTGTTTCGTGCGCGAGACCATGCGCCTCGAGACGATGAGCGCAGCGGGAGCTGCGCCCTCCACAAGATTACGGCGTGTCTTCAAACCCCTCGGTCAGCGCGAGCCACGTCAGAAAATCGTTGCGCAGATCGAAGCAACGCGGCAATCCACCCGCATCGACCGCCGAGCCGGACGAGCCGCACATGGTGATCCGGACCGATTCCTGAGGCCTCAATTCCGCACGACTCAGTAGTAGCGCCGGTCTCAGACCGGCGCCACGACGCGCCCGCTCACGGCAGCCACGGGAACTTCTTCGCGTCGGGCTTGCGTTTCTCGCGCTGGGCGCGGTGGAACTCCTTCGCTTCCTCGCTCATGTAGTAGAGCAGCGTGGCGTTGCCGGACAGCTCCTGCAGTCCGGCCTGGCCGTCGACGTCAGCGTTGAACGCGCTCTTCAGACAGCGGATGGCCAGCGGGCTGTGGCCGAGAATCTCGCGCGCCCACTTCACGCCCTCCTTTTCCAGTTTCCTGACGGGCACGACTGCGTTGACCAGCCCCATCTCGAGCGCCTGTGCCGCGTTGTACTGGCGGCAGAGGTACCACATCTCGCGCGCCTTCTTTTGCCCGATGATCCGGGCGAGGTAACCGCAGCCGAAGCCGCCGTCGAAACTCCCCATCTTCGGCCCCATCTGCCCGAAGACGGCGTTGTCCGCCGCGATGGTGAGGTCGCAGACGACATGCAGCACCTGGCCGCCGCCGATCGCGTAGCCGGCGACCAGCGCGATGACGACCTTGGGCATCGACCGGATGAGCTTCTGCAGATCGAGCACATTGAGCCGCGGCACGCCGCCCTCGTCCACATACCCGGCGTGACCGCGCACGCTCTGGTCGCCCCCGGAACAGAAGGCGTACTTGCCGTCGGTATGCGGGCCGGCGCCCGTGAGCAGCACCACGCCGATGCTCTGGTCCTCCCGCGCGTCCGCGAAAGCGTCGTGCATCTCGAACACGGTGCGCGGGCGGAAGGCGTTGCGTTTCTCGGGGCGATTGATCGTGATCTTCGCGATTCCTTCCGCCTTGTGGTAGAGGATGTCCTGGTAGGTTCTGGCGGTCTGCCACTCGATGCTCATGCCCGGAATCGTGGGATTTTTCCGGGTGCTTGTCGACTGGTTCGCAACCGCCGGGCGGGACTCCGGGCCGGCGCCGGTCCGGCCCCAAGGGATCCGCCCCGGCGTCGCGCCGCCAGAAACTTCTTGGACCGCGCTCCAAGATCGCTGAATATCCCCAGCTCATGAGTTCGCCGGGACCAGTGGGCCCAAAACGCACGACGCAGCTTGCGCTGGGTGTCGGCGCCCTGGGGGTTGTATTTGGCGATATCGGCACGAGCCCGCTCTATGCGCTCCGGGAATGCATCGCGCGACTGGCGCCGGTCGATGCGACGGAGGGCATCCTGGGCGCGCTCTCCCTGATCTTTTGGGCGCTGTGCTTCGAGGTCTGTGTCAAATACCTCAGCTTCGTCATCCGGGCGGATAACCGCGGCGAGGGCGGCCTTTTCGCGCTGCTGGCGCTCAGCAACGTGGAGCGCCGGGGCGCGCCGCGCAACATTGGTGCGTTCACCCTCGTCATCATGTTCGGCGCGGCGCTGCTCTATGGCGACGGCGTCATCACGCCCGCCATCTCGGTGCTCAGCGCCGCCGAGGGTCTGAAAAGCTTCGACCCCGACTTTCAGCAGAAATACGTCACCCTGATCGCCTGCCTGATTCTGGGCGGGCTGTTTTGGTTTCAGCACAAGGGGACCAAGACCATCGGCGGCGTGTTTGGACCGGTCATGCTGGTCTGGTTTGCCGCCATCGGCGCGCTCGGCCTCTGGCAGGTGCTGCACTTCCCGTCGATCCTGGGCGCACTCAACCCGCTCCATGGATTCAGGCTGGTGGTCCACCATCCGGGCCACGCCGCCGCGCTGCTGGGCGCCGTCATCCTGGCCATCACGGGGGCTGAGGCGCTCTACGCCGATCTGGGCCATTTCGGCCGCAAGCATATCACGCGGGCGTGGTACCTCATCGTGTTTCCGGGTTTGACGCTCTCCTATCTGGGCCAGGGCGCCTATGCGCTCACCCACCCGCAAAGCGTGGACAACCCCTTCTTCGCCCTCGCGCCCGCGGGCGGCGCCCGCCTCGCGCTCGTCGGCCTTTCCATCGTGGCGACCATCATCGCGAGCCAGGCGCTGATCTCGGGCACCTACTCGCTCACGCGCCAGGCGATCCAGCTCGGCTACTTCCCGCGCCTGAAGATCACGCACACCAATCCCGAGCAGAT
>JBGOXZ010000297.1:0-4133 GCA_041479395.1 Opitutaceae bacterium | reverse complement strand
GAAGAGAACCGGATCAGCCACGATCAGGCTTGGTTCTTACTGGGGCATTTCCTTCGAGAGGTCGAACCGTTCGTAGCGGCCGCCGAGCCACCAGACGACGGCGGCGAACTCGCTGGCCAGGACGGCGGCGGCCGCGACGGCACCCGCCAGCAGGGCGACGGCCTGCACCCCGGCGAACCATTGCGCTGCGAAATAGCAGACCGCGGCCGCCAGCGTGGCGGGCAGCAGCGCGACCGCCAGCACGAGCACGTAGCCGCCGGCATAAATGAGCCGCTGGCCCATGACCTCCATGCCGCCGCCGGCCTGGCCCACCGCCGACATCCATCCCGGGAAATAGAGCGTCGCGGCAAACGGAATCGCTGTCATCAGGCCCACCACCGGCGGCACGAGCAGGCCGACGCCCGCGGCGCCCAGGATGGTGACCAGGGCGGTGTAGGCGAATCTCCTGGTGAGCGCGCCGAAACTCACACCCAGCACGGCGAGCACCAGCCATTCCACCGCCGTCAGCAGCACGATCGGGGCAAGCATTTCGCCAAGCACCACCTGCCAGCCGGCCAGGGGATGGGTTTTGATCACGTCGAGCCGTTCCATCATCCGGCGCACTTCGCGGCGCATGAGCATCGGGCCGCCGATCAACACCCAGATGCCGACCGGCAGGGCGACCGCCTGCACCACGTTCAACCATGGGCGAAGAGCCGGATCGGTGGCCAGCCCTGCCACCACGGCGACGACGCCGGCGGAGATCAACAGCCAGCGACGCGGGTAGAACCACGGGCCGGCCGAGATGAGGTTCTTCCACAGGAAGGCGACCGGCACGGGGCCGCGCGGACGGAGTGCAAACGGCTCTCGCCGCCGCCGCGCCGGACGACGCAATCCCCGCCAGCGACCCGCGCGCCGTGCGTCGATGCGTTCGGCGCGCCGGCGGGCGAGTTCGATCGAGGCCTCCTCGAAGGCAACCTCGGAGCGGATCACCCAAACATAGTGCGCGGCGAGCACCAGCAGCGCCGGACCGAGCGCACGAAGGAAGGCGGCACCATCCGGCGCAAAGAACGGACCCAGGATCCAGCGGAACGGCGCAAGCACCCAGGGCAATGGTGGAAGGGCGAGCACCCCGTGGAGATAGGAAGAGAGAGCCGCGGTGTTGGTCAGGTCGACCGCGGGAAACGGGGGCACGGCGCCGCGCAGCCACCACCAGAGGGCGACACCGCATAGTGCGAGCGCTCCGCCCAGCAGGACGCGTCGGCGCACCGGATTCAGCCCGAGGTCGAGCAGGCGTTCACGCGTGAACGACGCGCCGATGCCGTGCAGGTCGAGCGTAGAGAGCAGGATCCACCACCCGGCGGCATGCGTCCATACGTTGCCGCCGAGGGAGCTAAACCGGTTGGAGAGCAGGGAGATCAGCAGCGCGGAAAACAGGATGCGGAGCTGCGATTTCAACAGCTTGAAATGCACCAGGACACGGCGGGAAACGGGAGCCGGGAACAGAAACGCCACCTCGGCCTCGCTGAACGCGAGGGCGGCGCGCTCCGCGGAGAAAATCCAGGCGTAGGCGATGCGCCCGACCATCAGCAACACCATCATGAACAGACCGGCCAACAGCCCCACCTCCACCGGCATCACCTCCGGGCCGGGGTGGGTACCGTGCGGCCGGGCGCGACGGAAAAAGAAGAAGTAGAAGTAGGCGAGGCTGACGACCGTCGCCACCAGGTAGCGCGGCTGCCGCAGTCGCTGCAGGCGCCGACGCACCGCGTTTTTCAGCGAGGTGAGCTGCAGATAGACGAGAGCTCCGATCATGGCTGGACCGAAACCGGCGGCGTGGCGTCGTCGCCGGTGGCCTTGAAGAACACGTCTTCCAGGCTGGCATCCGGCTGCTCGGCGAACCGGCGGCGCACGTCATCGAGCGAACCGTCGGCGATTTTCTCGCCCCGCTGCAGGATGAGCACATGGGTGCACACCTCCTCCAGCAGGCTGAGAAGGTGGGAACTGATGATGAGGGCGGCCCCTCCGCGGCCGAGGCGGCGCATGGTGTCTTTCATCCGGCGGATGCCGGCGGGATCGAGGCCGGTGAGTGGCTCATCGAAAAAGATGACGCGCGGGGCGTGCAGCAGGCCGCAGACGATGGCAAGTTTCTGCTTCATGCCGCGGGACAGCTCGCCGGGCAGCAGGTCCTTTTTGTCCGCCATTTCCAGTTCGGCGAGCAGAGGCTGCGCGCGCGTTTCATAATCAGCCACGCCGTAGAGCCGCGCGACGAACACGAGGTGCTGCCACACGGTGAGGTGGTCAAACAGGCGGGGCTCGTCGGGGAAGAAGGCGAGGTGGCGTTTGGCGGCGACGGGATCAGCCGCGAGATCAACGCCGCTGATGCGCACCGCCCCCCGCGTGGGCGGGATGACGCCCGTGCAGCAACGCAGCGTGGTGGTCTTGCCGGCGCCATTCGGACCCACCAGACCCATGACCTCGCCGGGTTGCACGGCAAAGGAGAGGTCCCGCACCGCCGTGAAGTCGCCATAACACTTGGTGAGGCTGCGGACTTCAATCATGCGGCAGACAGTGGGGAAGTTGCGGCACGAAGTAAATTCCGCAGCGAGGGGACCAGGGTGAACACGTCGCAAGCGACCGCGCCGGCGGCACGCGCCCTGTAACCGCCCGGGACGGACGGCGTCATGGTCCCTGCTCGGAAGCAACCATCAAATCCCGGTTTTTGCCCATCATTCAGGATCCCATGAAATCGATGCTTCAGATCGCTTTGCTCACGACGGTTTTCGCGGTGGCCGCTCTGCCCGCGGCCCGCGCAGTCGACGAAACCCAACCCGCGCCACCGCCGGCGGGCGGTGAGAAAAGCCCGGAGGCACGCCCGAGGCGAGGGCCGCACGGCCCCCTGGAACGGCTCCAGCGCATGAGTGAGACGCTCAACCTGACCCAAGAGCAAAAAGACCAGGTCGCAGCGATCCTCAAGGAGAACGCTCCGCAGATCCAAGCCATCATGAACGATGAGTCGCTCTCTCGCGACGACCGGCGCGCCAAGATGCAGGGGCTGCGGAAGGACATGCGGGCCAGGATTCGCGCGGTATTGACGCCGGAGCAGCAGACGAAGTTTGACGCCATGCCACGTCCAGGAGGGGGAACAAGAGGTCAAGGTCCGGGTCATGAACCTCCGCCCGGCACGGAACCTCCCGCCAACGGCAAGCCGCCCGTCGACGGCAACACTGCGGCCGGGGGGAGCGCCTGAGCCGGCCATCATCCGGGGAGCGCATTCCCCGATAATTGCAACCCGCCGCGGCGTCTCCGGACTCGCGGCGGTTTAATTTTCGACAAGCGGCGCCTGCCGGCGCAGGTTGGCGGCCGGCATGAAGAACGGGCGGATCATGGTCGCCGGCGGCGGGGCGGCGGGTTTTTTCGCGGCGATCGCGTGCGCGGAGCGAAACCCGTCCGCCCGCGTCACGATCTGCGAGGCCACGGCGCACCCGCTGGCGAAGGTGCGGATCTCGGGTGGCGGCCGCTGCAACGTCACCCACGCCTGCAATGAGCCGGCCGAACTCGTGCGACACTATCCGCGCGGCGGACGCGAATTGCTTGGACCCCTCCATCGCTGGGGTCCGCGCGAGACGGTGGCGTGGTTTGCCGCCCGCGGAGTCGCGCTCAAGGCGGAGGCCGATGGGCGCATGTTTCCGGTGACGGATGATTCGGGCACGATCGTCGGCTGCCTGCAGCGCGCCGCGGCGGCGGCAGGCGTGACGCTACGCACGCAGTGCGGCATCCAGGCGGCGCGCGCAGGTTTCGAGATTGAACTCACTACCGGGGGGACCGTGGCCTGCGACCGCCTGCTGATCGCCACCGGCGGCAACAAGGACGGCGCTGGATTCAGAATCGCCCGACAGTTCGGTCACACGATCGAGCCGCCCGTGCCGTCCCTCTTCACCTTTCATATCGACGACCCGCGGCTGGCGGGCCTGCAGGGCGTGACGGTGGAGCACGGCGGGGGAGACGTCGGGTTCGTCACGACGGGCTTCATGCTCCACACGGCGCTCGCCGCGGCCGAGAAGCTCCGCGCCAGGGGCATCGGCGTGCGGATCGACCACCATCCCTCGCTCAAGCCCTTCGACCGCGACCTCCTCTACGACCTGGCGGGCAAG
>JBGOXZ010000296.1:0-4134 GCA_041479395.1 Opitutaceae bacterium | reverse complement strand
GTTTCGACGCCCCCCACCCGCTGGATTTCGCCATCCTGGAGGACGCGCAGGATTTTGGTCTGCGTGGCCAGGGCCATGTCGCCGATCTCGTCGAGGAAGATGGTGCCGCCGTCGCACAGCTCGAACTTGCCGCTGCGCTGGCCGGTCGCCCCGGTGAAGGATCCCTTCTCGTGGCCGAACAATTCGCTCTCGATCAGGTTCTCGGGAATGGCCGCGCAGTTCACGGCGACGAAGGGTTTGGCGGCGCGATGGCTGTGCTGGTAGATGCTGCGCGCCACCAGTTCTTTGCCCGTGCCGCTCTCGCCGGTGATCATCACGGTGACGTCGCTGGCCGTGACCTGGCCGATGGTCTTGAAGACCTCCTGCATGGCCGCGGAGCTGCCCACGATGCCCTCCTTGTAGTCTTCCGTGTTGATGCTCGGCTTGTAGTCGCGCGCCGCGTGCAGGTCGGCGTGGGTCTTGAGCGCGTTCGCCGCCAGGGCCAGCACCTTCTGCGGGTCAAACGGCTTCATGATGTAGTCAAAGGCGCCGTATTTCATCGCCTCGATCGCGGTCTGCGCCGTGCCGAAGGCGGTCATGAGGATGACCAGCTGGCGCGGATTGATCGAGCGGATGTGCTGCAGGGTTTCAATGCCGCTCATTCCGCCCATGCGCACGTCGAGGAAGACGACGTCCGGCGGGCCCGCCTTGACCGCGGCGATGCCCTCCTCGCCGCTCGCGGCCGCACTCACGGCGTAGTCGCGCGACGAGAGCACCCGCGAGAGCGAGTAGCGGATCTCGGAATCGTCGTCGATGACGAGAATGGTGGGCCGGGCGGCGGTCATGACGAAATAGTTGGGAACAAATGCGGGCGGCGATTATCGATTAGCGTTCCGCCCGAAAGGGGCCTTACTAAAACAAATGCTTGGATGGTCAATTAACTTGTTCCGCGTCTTCGGCATCCGCCTGGCCGTGCATTTCAGCTTCCTGCTGCTGCTGGCCTATGTGGTCTGGGACGGCTGGGCGCAGGATCGCTGGCTCGGCGCCGTCTGGAGCTTGGCCGCGGTAGTGCTGCTCTTTACTTGCATCGTGCTGCACGAGCTGGGGCATTCGTTGACCGCCCGCCGCTATGGCATCGGCGTGTCGCGCATCCTGTTGCTGCCCATCGGCGGCATGGCGGAATTCGATGCGATCCCGCGCCAGCCGCGGCGCGAACTGCTCATCACCCTGGCGGGCCCGGCGGTGAACTTCGCAATTGTGCTGCTGCTCCTGCCCTTCGTCCCGGTCCCGCGAATTTGGAGCGACGCGGCCATCGAGCTAGACCTGCACGGACTGGGCCAGATTCTGCTGTGGATGAATCTGGTCATGGGCTGTTTCAACCTCCTTCCGGTATTCCCGATGGACGGCGGCCGTATCCTGCGCGCGCTGCTGGCCACGCGCTGGCCCTACCTCAGGGCGACCTTGTGGGCGGCGGCGCTTGGCAAGGTGCTCGCCGTCATGGGCGCTTTGGTCATGGCTTTCGGATGGCACAACTATCTCGGCGCCCTCCTCTTCGGCTTCATCTTTGTGGCCGGGGACCTGGAATACCGCATGGTGAAGCGCCGGGAGGAGGAGAACGCCCAGTGGGAGATGCTCATCCGCCGGCTTTACGGAGCCGCGGACCGCGACGGTCGCGACGTCCCGGTCAATATCCTGCACGGGCCAAACTGATGGCCGGCGCCCGCCCAGCCTGGCTTCCGCCGGACGCATGCCGACCAGCGCGCTGTGGTCAGGATCCCGTCGTGGTCATTCGAGGCTATCCGAAAGCCGCCGGAACTTGGAGGGCGGCGCTCTGCCGCCGCCAAATGCCCGAATGGCGCTGACGGAGCAGCGCCCTCCACCGGGCAGCGCAGCATGACAATGACGGCGATGTGGTCAGGACCCCGTCGTGGTCATTCGAGGCTATCCGAAAGCCGCCGGAACGTGGAGGGCGGCGCGCTGCCGCCGCCAAATGCCCTCTACACAACAACGCGTTTGCCGGTGGCCGCAGCCTCGTAGATGGCTGACAGGATGCGAATGTCCCGCCGCCCCAGTTCGCCCGGTACCGGCGTCGCCCGGTCCGTCAGGATGCAGTCCGCGAAATCATCCATCTGGCGGGCCTGCTGGCTGACGGGCGGCTCGAATCGGAGCGGCCCGCGGCTGGTCACGCCCTCGATGCCCCGGTACGAAAACGCGCTGTCCGGAAACTCGATCCACCCGTGCGGGCCTTCCGCCCGAAAATGGTTGCCGCTGCGCGAATAGCTCGACACGGCCCGGCAAACCGCCCCGCCGGGATACTCCATGGTCCAGCGCATCGTTTCCTCCACGTCCTTGAAGAATTCGGGCCGCGTCTTGGGTTCCTCGTGCGCGGTCACCGCGAGGGGCGTCGCGCCGCCGGCGGCCATGCAGGCGGCATGAACGACGTAGATCCCGAGGTCCATCATCGGTCCGCCGCCGGCGAGGCGTTTTTCCGCCCGCCACTGCCTCCCATACATCGTGAAGCTGAATTCGCCGTTCATCCGGGTGAACGGGCCGAAACCCGGATCGGCGGCGAGCCGCATCAGCTCCTGGTGGTACGGATCGAAATGGAGCCGGTAGCCGATGGAGAGTTTGACCCGGGCGTCGCGGCCGGCCGCGATCATGGCATCGCAGTCCGCCACGGAACAGGCCATGGGTTTCTCCGAAATGACGTGCTTGCCGGCTTTCGCCGCCCGGATGGCGAACTCCGGGTGAAGCGCGGGCGGAGTCACAACGTAGACGATGTCGATGTCCGGATTGTCGGCGATCCGGTCGAGATTGTCGTAGTTGTAGAGATTCTTTGCCGGCAGGTTGTATTTGCGCGCCCATCGGGCCGCCTTCACCGGCGAGCCGCTGACCACGCCGGTCAGGCGGCAAAGCCGGGTCTTCAGCAAAGCGGGCGCCAGCTCCTGGGTGCTGTACGAACCGAGCCCGAGCAACGCGACGCCGAGCTTGCGGCTGTTCGCGGCCGGCTGGCTTTCCGCGCGCGCGTCGGGTCGCAGGAGGCAGCCTCCGGCGATGGCGAGCGAACCGATGGAGGTGAGGCGGATGAAGTCCCGTCGGGAAGGCGCGTGTGGCATGCGGGGGATTTTGCTCAGACGCGGAGGATTCTCAAGCAGCGATGGAAGAGCCTTGGCCTCGCCGGTGCCAGGCACCTGCGCCGCGCCTGCCTTGCGCGGGTTCCGCAGGGCGAATCTCATCGGCGTGGCACGCCCCGCGAATGGAGAACAACTTTTTGCCAGGATGAGTTTCCATCCCAGGGCAGCAGGAGTAAGGTACCACTCTGTTTGAAGCTTTGCATGCCGATCATCTTTCCGTGCCGAGCCATTACGATTTTTTGATTCAAAATCTTGTATCGGCATTTACCGCTCTTTCATCGCTTTGCCCTTGCGCCAAAGAGATACATGCAATGTCCTTGCACCTACCAGCCTGGTACGTGACAGGCGGCGTATATCATTCCATCATCCTATTCATCCCATGAATAAAGTCCTTCGCTCGGGCAGGGGCTTTACCCTTGTAGAAATCATGATCGTCGTGGTCATCATCGGCCTTCTGGCCGCGATGGCCATTCCCGCGTTTCAGAAGGTGCGGGCCAACTCGCAAGACAAGACGGTGCTGAACAACATGCGCATACTCGGTGCGGCCGCCGACGAGTACTTCATGGAGTACGGCACCTACACGGTGGACATTACCTCGCTCGTTGGCTCCTCGGCCTATGTCAGGGCCCTCAATACTGTGGCCAACGAATCCTATCCGGCCGTGTTCACGCAGGCCAGCCCCATCATTGTGACCGGGATTGCGGGTGCTCGCACCCTGACCTTCATCCAATAGACGACGGTTTCCCGTCTGGAAACCGCCCGCATGCATTGCGGGCGGTCTTCTTCGTGTCCGAATGCCTTTCCCTGGCAGCGCGTTGTTCAAGCCTAGGGCGTGTCTTCAAACCGCCTGTCATCGCGCGGCCCGCGCCTGCGGGCCGCGGCGATCCAGCCCCTCGACAGGGCTCGGGGCCCTGAGCTTGTCGCAGGGCTGGATCACTTCGTCGCTCTGCTGGCCAGCAGAGCTCCTCGTGATGACATAATAATCGCCATGAAAGCCTTCCTGCTCGAACTCAAAGCCTCT
>JBGOXZ010000295.1:0-4139 GCA_041479395.1 Opitutaceae bacterium | reverse complement strand
CGTCTTGGCGAGCTTCCGGGCGAGGATGTCGACTTGATCGAATGGTTTCAGCCCCGGCACCTGGTAGCCGAACAGCCGCTGGTGATAGGTGTATTCCCAGCGGGTGTCCTTCGGATCGTCCGGGTTGCGCACCAGGTGGTCTTTGATGCCATCGCAGACCTCCATCACGTATTCCTGCAGTTCCACCGGTCCCCCGGGAAAATCCTTGTGAATCATCGGCTCGCCCAGCGGCTCGGTGATGGTGATGACCATGGTGGCGTCCTTGCTGGGCGGATCCTCGGGCTTGTCGTATTCGGTTTTGAGGCTGCAGCCCTTCTGGTGCAGTTCGATGAGCGACAGTTCCCAGGCCCGCGCGATGCAATCCGCTTCGACGTGTAAGACCGGTATCCCTTTCATGCGACGTTCCGATTCGTTTGTGTGCGCCTTTTGAGCAAAGCGCGTCAACCGCTGGCTGTCCATCCCAGGCTCCGCCATCGCCTGCCACCCTTGCGGTCAGCCGTCCGAAACGTTGCGGCCTGCAACCAGCGTGACAAAAGCAGCGTCTTTGACGAGTGTACGCATCGCCATGCATCTTCCTTTCAAGTACCCCTCCGGTGGTTTTGTCTTTCTCGCTGCAGCGCTGTGCCTCGCGCCTTTCGCCTCGGCTTCCGGCATCGGCCAACGTTTCCCGTCCGAAAAGAAGATCGTGCCGGATCCGGTGACCGGAGTCCCGCTGACATTCCTGACCAGCACGCCCGCAGGGGATTCCAAGATCTACCAGACGCATCCCCAGTGGACCGCCGATGGCAAGTGGGTCATCTTCCGATCGAATCGCGCGCGCGGGCAGGCCTTCGCGGTCAATGAAGAGACGGGCGTGATCGTGCAGGTGACGGAATCGGGCTACATGGGGATGCTCTGCGTCGCCCGTCGGTCGATGAACCTTTACATCATGCGGAACTTGGGAGGCGATTCCGGCGGGGCGCCCGGAGCAAGGATGGGACCTGGGGCCGAAGCCGCAGCGACCCAGCCTCCTGCCGCGCCGGCTGGCGCTCCTGGCGCGGGCGGCGGCCGCGGCCGTCCTCGCGGACCGTTTCAGATCGTCGAGATCGATCTGGCCCGGCTCTTTGCCGACAGCGAAGCCGGAACCATGCAGCCCGCGCCCCATTACGAACGGGTCTGTGGAACCACGCCGGCGGACATGCTGGCCGACGGCAACATGGGCCTCTATGCCAACGAGGACTTCGTCTATTTCCGCATCAGCGGAGAAGGCGTCGGACAGCATCTGCCGCCGGGAACCAAGATCGCCGAGCCGTTTGGCCCCCGGGGCATGGGCGCCGGCCCGACCGGTCTGGCCAGCATGAATCTCAAGACCGGCGAGGTGAAATTCGTTGTCGCCGTTCCGTTTCAGATCGGACACGTCCAGACCAATCCGTGGGTTCCGGGCGAGATCGTGTTCTGTTGGGAGACCGGCGGCAAGTCACCGCAACGCACGTGGACGGTGATGGCCGATGGCACGGGCTTGCGCCCGCTGTATCCCGAGGCTCCTTACGAATGGGTCACGCATGAAGCCGTCATCACCAAGGATGAAGTGGCCATCGCCATCATGGGCCACCGGAAGCCCGGCACCGACGACGTTTGGGGCATCGCGGGAACGCGCGAGCACCCCACCGGCCTCGGCATCGTCAACCTGCGGACCAGGGAAATGCGGATTATCGCCCAAACGCCCTCGGGCAGCGGGCTCTGGCACGTCAACGGCTCGCCAGACGGCCGCTGGGCCGTGGGCGACGATTTTTCGCGCAGCATCTATCTCATCGACCGGCACACCAGCGAAATGATCATGCTTTCCACCGGCCACAAGCCGACCGCCCAGGATCACCCCCACCCGACGTTCAGCGCCGACAGCACGAAGATCGAGATCCAGTCCGCGATGCTTTCGACCGACGGCCGGTCGATGAACATCTGCATCGTGCCGGTGCCCAAGAGCTGGCTTGACCGCACCTACAGCGACAAAATCGCGCAGTAATGCAGTGCCTGCACGCATGTAGGAAGGTCGCTTGCGACCGATGATCGCCCGCCCTGCTGGCCAGCAGAGGGCTGCCTACCCCGGGATTCCCACCTGCCGGATCGCCTCGTAACAGGCGATGCCCACGGCGGTCGAAAGGTTGAGCGAGCGCATCTCCGGATTCACATGCGGAATGTTGACCCGCCACGTTGCCCCCACCGCCGCATGCAGCCAATCCGGGCAACCCGCGCCTTCGTTGCCAAAAAGCAGTCCGTCGCCATCCTCGTAGCGCACCGCCCAGAACGAGCGCCGGGCCTTCGTGGTAAACAGCCACAGTCGCCGCGGCCGCGCCGGACTGCGCTGGAAGGCCTCCCAGCTTTCGTGGTGATGCACATCGAGCGCGTGCCAGTAGTCCATGCCCGCGCGCTTGAGCTGGCGGTCGGTGATTCGGAAGCCGAGCGGGTGAATGAGATGCAGCCGCGAGCGGGTGACCGCGCAGAGCCGGCCGACGTTGCCGGTGTTCTGCGGAATCTGCGGTTCGAACAGCACGATGTGCAGCATGGCCTCCGCCGTACACCGCCCGCGAGCCGGCGGCAAGTCCGCCCGCCGGCCGCATTCCGGCCTTTACCTGCGGCGCTCTTGTCTTTATTTCCCCATCGTCGAATCCCCGCTCCGCTTGCCTCGCCGTTCCGGTGAACCCCATCGTTTCCAAAGCCGTTCTGTTCCTCGACGATGAGCAATCCTACGTCGATCTGATGGTGCAATTGCTCTCGGAGAACCTGAATTGCCGCGTGCTCGGCTATACGCGGCCCCCCGATGCCCTCGCCGCCCTGCCGCAACTCGACGTGGCCATGATTGTGACTGATTACTACATGCCATTGATGGATGGCATTGATTTTCTGCACCGGGCGCACGCGGTGTGCCCGAAGATCGCTGCAATCATGATCACCGGTCACCAGATCGAACTGGCCGAGGAGGACTTGACGCGCGTGCCCGGGCTGAAGGCGACGCTTTTCAAACCCATCGGCTGGCGGACGCTCGCGGAGAACATCGTCATGCACTGGCCGGACCTCAATCCGCCCGTGCTGAAGGAGGATCTGTTCCTGACCTGACCGCGACGGTCACCGGCGGGATCGCGTCTCCGCCATGCAGGGGCGTCCGCCCGACGCGCCGCCCTACTCCACCACCAGACCGTCGTTGTCTGCCGTCAGGACCCAGGATCCGTCGCATCCGACCCTGGCCTCCTTGAGCGCAGCCTCCATCGCCTGGCGCACCACCAGAGCCGCCGGTTCTTCGCAGACGCACAATACGCTCGAACCGCTGCCGCTCAGCCACCCGGTCAGCGCCCCGGCTGCAATGCCGGCGTCGATCGCCAATCGTCCGCCCGGGATCGCCGGCAACCGGTAGGGCTCATGGATGAAATCCGCCACGGCGTGCCGCAGTTTCTTGAACTCGCGCGTCGCCAGCACCGCCACCAGGAACGACGCCGCGTTGATGCTCTTCACGGCGTCAAAAAACGGCAACGTTCGCGGCAGGACGCCGCGCGATTCCTTCGTGAGGACTGCCCCGTGCGGCGAAACGACCACGAAGACCAGTTCCTCCGGCACGGTGATCCGCACACAATCAAGATAGGCACCGTTCACGGGCGACGTGCGCGACACGCAGAAACCTCCGAGCACCGATGCCGCGGCGTTGTCGGGATGGCCTTCAAGCGCCGTGACCAGCTCGACGATCTGCCGGGTCGAAAGCTCCGTGCCGGCCAGGACATTGAGTCCCGCGAGCAGGCCGGCGCGCACGGTGGCGCTCGAGCCCAGGCCGCGGGCCGGCGGCACCTCACCCCCAACACGGCAGTCGAAGCTGAACCGCGCCCGGCCCGTTTTCTGGAAAAACGCCGCCGCGGCCGGCTCAATGAGGGCAAGCGCCGCTTCATCCCCGCCAGCGGCACGGGCCGGCGCGGATCCCGCCCGCCGTGTCACGGTCAGCCGATTGTAGATCCTCAACGCCAATCCGAGCGTGTCAAAGCCCGAGCCGCAGTTGGAGGTGCTGCCCGGAACGCGAATGGCGACGGAATCACGTCCGTTCATAAGCTTAGATGACATGCAATTGTAGGAGCGAGCTTGCTCGCGATTGCACCTGAGGAATCGCCTGCAAGCAGGCT
>JBGOXZ010000294.1:0-4152 GCA_041479395.1 Opitutaceae bacterium | reverse complement strand
TTACCAGGACCAGATGCCTACGTCCGGCTCGACCTACGCGATGAACCTCCGCAACCCCGGCGACGTGGTCTGCGACCGGGCGTTGGCCTGGCTGGACAAGAACGCCTGTCACGTGCGCCTCATCCTTTCCGAACTCATGGCGGGCGGACTCGCGCCGGACACGCCCGCGGCTGTGGTGCAGTGGGCCTCACTCGGCCGCCAGCGCAGCGTGGCCGGCACTGCCGCCACACTCGCCGACCTGGTCGAGGCGCGTCATCTCGGTGCGCCCGCCATCATCTTTGTCGGCGAGGTCGTGCGCAACCACGAGGCGATCGACTGGTTCGGGCAGCTGCCCCTTTTCGGGCGCCGCGCCATCGTCACGCGCGCCCGCGAGCAGGCGGCGGAGTTGCGCCACCGGCTGGAGCATCTCGGCGCCGAAGTGCTGGAACTGCCGCTCGTCGAGATCAAGCCGGTCGTGGACCGCGAGACGACGCTCGAGGTTTTTACCGAGGTCGGGCACTACGACTGGCTGGTGTTCACGAGCGCCAACGGCGTCCACCACTTTTTCGACCTGTTTCTCAAGGCGTTCCGGGACCTCCGCGCCCTCGGTGTGATGCGCATAGCGTGCGTCGGCGAAGCCACGGCCCGGGCCGTGCGCGCCCTGCACCTCGAGGTCGAGGTCTGTCCGGAGACCGCCACCTCCGAGGCGCTGGCCGACGCGTTGATCGCCACCGGCAGCCTCGACCACGGCAAGGTGCTGGTCGTCGCCGGCAATCTCAACCGCGACACGCTCGTGAAAAAACTGGAGGCGGCGCGGGCCATCGTCGACCGCATCCAAGTCTACGAGAACGTCCGCACCGATCTCGCCCACGAGCCCGCGGCCGAGGAGTTCCGCCAGCGCGGCGCGGACGCGATTCTTTTCGCCAGCGCCTCGGCGGCGCAGGCGTTCGCCGCGCAAGCAGCGGCGTTGCAGCGTGCCCCCGGGGTGAAACGCCCGCTGGCCGGCAGCATCGGCCCGATCACCAGCGAAGCGATGCGGGAGGCCGGCATCCCGGTGGATTTCGAGGCGGCGGAGGCCACCCTCGACGCATTGGTCGCGGCGCTGGTGGCGAAACTGGCGAGCGGATGATACCGTCCGCGCGAAGGGATGAAGCCATGATCAATGGAATCCGGTTGAAAGTCTGCGGACTCACGTCGCTGGTCGACGCGGAGCTGGCCGACCGCGCCGGGGCCGACTACCTCGGCTTTGTGCTTTATGCGAAATCGCCGCGCCACGTGGCGCTGGCGCAATTCCACGCCATGGCGGCGCGCCTGCCGGATCGCAAGAAGGTGGCCGTGATGGTGGAGCCCGCCATCGCCGAACTGGCGGAGGCGATGAAGGCCGGCTTCGATTTCGCCCAGGTGCATTTCCGCCACGACTACGCCCCGGCCGCAGTGGCCGCCTGGGCCGAAGCGGCCGGACCGGGACGGCTCTGGCTGGCACCGAAACTTCCGCCGGACGCGGACGTACCCGCGGCGCTGCTCCCGCTGGCGGGCACTTTGCTGTTCGACGCGTTTCACGCCGACAACTTTGGCGGGTCCGGGCAGACCGCCGACTGGACGAAATTCCGCCACCACTGTGAGGCGCATCCGGAGAAGACATGGATCCTCGCCGGCGGACTGAACCCGGAAAACATCGATGTCGCGCTCAAGGCGACCGGCGCGCGCTACGTCGACGTAAACAGCGGCATTGAAGCCGCGCCGGGCGTGAAGGACCAGGCGAAGCTCGCGGCCTTCGTGGCGCGGCTGGCGGAAAGCCGGGTCTGAGGGCGCACCGGCCCGGCGCGCCTAGGGCCGCCGCGAGTGTTCACGGATCGCGCGGATTTTCCCGGCGGGGATGCCGAGGAATTCGAGGAAGCGCTGGTGGTATTGGGGATCGGTCCGCTCGAAGTCCCGGTGCCAGCGGCCCAGATCCTCATCGGTGAAGCCGGAGGCCCGGAGGAGCCGGACCCACTTTTCGCGGTCCATGTTGCGGACCTGCTCGAGCAAGCGGCGGTGCTTCAGCAGCTCGACGATGACGCGCTGGCGGCTGCGCAGCGTCTCCATCTGCGTCAGCACTTCGTAGAGCTGGCGCTCGAGCGCGGCGGCGAGATCCTTCTTCGGCCGTTCCAGGATCCGGCGGATCTCGGCCAGCGGCAGGCCGGTCTGGCGGTAGAGGCGGATCTGGCGCAGGCGCTTCTCATCGTCCGCATCGTAGTGCCGGTAGCTGTTGCCCAGCCGGCCGCAGGGGCGCAGCAGTCCGATGCGGTCATAATAGAGCAGGGTCGAGCGCGAGAGGCCGTGTTTTCGGGCGAGCTGGCTGATGGTCATGGCCGTAACATCTGTCCGGTGGTGAGGTAGTGAGTGAGCATGCGCCGGAGGCTGTCCATCTTCTTTGCATGCTCGTCCGCCGGCCAGGCGGCGAGCCAGGCGTCGCCCCGCGGGCTGACGGACAGCCAGCGGTTGGTCCAGTCGAGGCGGGTGGTTTTGCCCTCGGCGGTCAGCGCGATCTTGAGGCGCTGGACATGGGAGTCCGCCACAAAGCAGGTGAACTCGATGCGGGCGGGCGGTTCGTAGCGGCTGACGACCCAGAACACGGGCTCCTGGTCGGGAAAGTCCGTGCGGAAGACGCAGTCCTCCTCGGCGACGCCGGAGGCGGAGTGCAGCATTTCGCAGTGCCAGTGGGGGATCCATTGGTATTCGAGAACGGGGCAAAGCAGGGGAAAGACCTGCCCCGGTGAAGCGGGAACCCTGAAGCGGGCGGCGCGGGTGAGGGTTTGCATGACCCGCGCAGTGTGCACTGTGAAGCGGTAGACGGGTCAAGCGGGCAGCCCACCTGCGCGCCGGCCGCGCGTCACGCGGTGGCGGGCGCCGCGCGCAGCGCCGCCAGGTGCAGGGCGCCGGTGATCGCGCAGATGGCGAGGATGGCCCCGTTCGCTTGCGGGAAGAACGCGAATTCGCCGAGCGCCCGCGTAAGATAGACCAGGGCGCCGAGCAGGATGGTCGCCCGCCCGAGTCGGGAGCGGAGATCCGCCTGGCATGCGAGAAATGCCACGGCGAGGAATGCGATCATCCACACGCCGCCCACATTGAGCGCGTGCATGAGCGCCCGGTAGCCGGGCGCCAGTGAAGGCAGGCGCTGGATGCTCCAGCCCAGCAGGAGGTGAAAGACGGCGAACAGGGCGTTGATGACGCCGCAGGCATAGAGGGTGATTTGGTGCATGGAAGTCGTCATGCATGCCGCCCCGGCCCCGGAAGAGCGATCCGGTTTGGACGAACGGCCCAATCCCTTGATGGGCAACGGCGGAGGCGGTGCCGACCGGAGCCGCCTTCGGGACGGTCTCTCGCCCTCTGGCCCGATCGGGCATGGCGAGGCCACGCCCCCACAAGGGGTGGGGTGGTCGGTAGGGGCGCAATCTCGTTGCGCACTTTTCTCTCAGCGGTAGCCGGCCTTCTGCAGCTCCTCCACCGTGCGAATCGGCGTCGGCGGACTCAGGTACCGGGCGAGGTGGGTGTAGATCTTGACGCGAACCTGCTTGGCCAGCTTCGTGTCGATGCGGTCGAAGCTGTGGCCGCCGGGGGCGTCCTGGAAAACCTCGTAATCGAATTTCTTGCCGGCGGCCTTCAGGGCGGCGATGAGATTCTGGACCTCGAGCACGTAGACGTCGTCGTCGTTCGTGTTGGCGTGGACCAGCAGCGGCGTCTGCAGCTGGTCAACGTGCGTCACCGGCGAACGGCGGCGGTATTCGTCGACGTCCTCGTTGACGGTTTTGCCGATGTGGTAATCGGCGGAGAACTGCTTGCGATACTCCTCGGTTTGATAGCCGAGCCGCGCCACCAGATCGCTCACCGGCTCGCCGGCAAACGCGACCTGGTAGTCCTGCGGGTGCGCGAAGACGGCCATCAGGGCGATCAGGCCGCCGTGGCTCCAGCCGACGATGCCGACGCGCGCGGCGTCGATGCAGTCGTAGTTTTCGATCATCCAGTTGCGCGCGGCGTGGACATCCTCGATCTCGCGGCCGCCGTAGTCCACCTGCCGGTAGAAATTCTCGCCGTAGCCGGTGCTGCCGCGGTATTCCGGCGCGACGACCACGTAGCCCTGGGCCATCATCTCGCGGATGATGTGAGTGTGGTAGGTGGTGAAATCGGCGTGCA
>JBGOXZ010000293.1:0-4163 GCA_041479395.1 Opitutaceae bacterium | reverse complement strand
GGAACGGACTTCGGCACGCAGACCAGCCAGTTCTGTTCGGTGCGGACCTATCGGGAGCTCTTCAAACCCTTCCACAAGACGGTGAACGACCGGATCCACCAGCTCACGAAATGGAAGACGTTCATCCACAGTTGCGGCGCGGTGCGGCCCTTCATCCCGGACTTCATCGACGCCGGCTTCGACGTGCTGAATCCGGTGCAGTGCTCGGCCACCGGCATGGATCCCCGCTCGCTCAAGCGCGAATTCGGCCGGCACCTGGTGTTCTGGGGCGGCGGCGTGGACACGCAAAAGACGCTGCCGTTCGGCACGCCCGGGGAGGTCTATCGCGAGGTGCGCGAGCGGATCGAGATCTTTGGCGAAGGCGGCGGTTACGTCTTCAATGGCATCCACAACGTGCAAAGCAACGTGTCCACCGAGAACATTCTCGCCCTGTTCCGCGCCGTGAAAGACGCCATCAAGGCGGGTGCCTGACGCCGGGAGTCGGCGCGAGCGTCGGACGCCGCGCCGTCATTCCATGGCAGAGCGGGCGGGGGCGACGCTGGTCACCGTCCCCGTAACCATCCCGGCCTCCCACAAGGCCGGCGTTTGCCCAGGCGGCTATTCCGCCCGCAGGGCGACCACCGGATCGATGCGGCCGGCACGGCGGGCCGGCAGATAGCAGGCGGCGAGACCGACCACGCACAGCAACACGGTGATGCCCGCCTCCAACGCGACGCTCGGCAACTGCAGCCCGGGCATCGTTTGCTGGTAGATTCTGCTGACGCCATACGCGCCCGCGAGCCCGACGATCACCCCGCCCAGCAGCAGCCGGCCGCTCTGGGCGAGGATCAGCCCGACGACGGCGCCGTAATCCGCGCCCAGCGCGATCCGGATGCCGATCTCCCGGTGACGCTGCACCGTCAGCTGCGTGATGACACCGTAAAGCCCGATCAGCGCGATGAGCAGCCCGATGAAGGCGAACGAGCCGAGCGAGATAATCATCAGGTCGTTGCCGGCCAGGATCGCCTTGAACGTCTGCTCGACGCCCCCGGCCTGCTGCACCATGACATCGGGATCGATGTCGCCGACGGCCTTGCGGATAGGCTTGAGCAACGTATCGGGCGGCAGCGTGCTTTTCAGGATAAAATTATAGTAACCGCTGGGCGCATGTTCGAGGGCCCGGTAGATTTGCAGCCGGGAAGCCGGATTGCTGAAACCCGCGTTCATGCGCACGTCTCCGACGACGCCGATGACCTCGTTCCACCCCTCCTTATCCACAAAACGCACGCGTTTGCCGATGGCACTCTGGCTGGGCCAAAACTGCCGCGCCATTGTTTCATTGATGAGGATGACCGCCGGATCGCCCGCCCTGACGCCGGCGGGAAAATTACGCCCGGCCTTGAGCGGTATTCTCAGGATGGGAAAATACCCCGCTTCGACCGCGCTGGTCAGGACCAGGGGCTCCTGGCCGGGCGGAACCGGGGCGGCTCCCTCCACGATGATATTGTTCCGGCCGGGGTAGCCATAGAGGGGCACCTCGGAGGAGATCGCCACCTGCGTGACCCCGGGGATCTGGCTGAGTTTCTCGTGCAGATTGCGGACAAACCCCAGTTTCTTCGGGTCCTCCTTGTAAGGGGCGTAGGGCAGGACGGCAACTCCGGCCACCAAGTCGGCCGTCTGCCACCCGAGGTCGCGCCTTAAGGACTGCTCTACGGCGACGCCAAAGGACAGCGCCGCGCTGACCAGCACGAGCGCGAAGGCCAGCTGGCCCATGATCAGGACGTATTTGAGCCGCTGCTGCAAGCGGCCTGAGGTGCTGCCGCGCGAGCTTTCCTTCAGCGCGTCGCTGGTCGGGACCCGCGAGGCCAACCACGCCGGGGTGAGGCCAAAGGTCAGCCCGGTCAGCAGGGCGGCGAGGCAGGCGAACAGGATGACGCGGCCGTCGATCGGTATTTTGAAGCTGCCGGTGAAATAGTGGCTGATCAGATGGTTGCCCCAATACGCCAGCAGGACGCCCAGGATCCCGCCCCCGAGCGACAGCAGCAGGCTCTCGACCAGCAGCGGCGCCATCAGGGCGAGCCGGCTCGCGCCGAGCGCCGAACGAACGGCGAACTCATGGCTGCGACTGAAGGCCCGCGCGAGCTGGACGCTGGCCAGATTGGCGCAGGCGATCAGCAGCACCGACACGGCCAGCCCGGTGATCAGCCAGTAAAGCTTCCGGCCGTTGCCGTCGAGGAAGGAGGAACCGAGGTCGGCGACCCGGAGATTGTCGACCGCGTTTTCGGCGGGATGATCCTTGGCGAGGCGGGCGGCAAGCGTCGTGAGCTCCGGCTGCGCGGCCCGGAGGCTGACGCCGGGCTTCAGCCGCCCGATCATGTCATACCACTTCTGGTTTCGCAGCGTCGGGAAGGTGGGCCAGATGGTCAGCGGCCGCACGAAAGCCGAGCCGAACCAGATGAGGGTGGTGTCGAAACTGGGCGGCAGGACGCCGATCACGGTCAGGTTGTCCACGCCCACGCGCAGCGTGCGGCCGATGACCTTGGGGTCGCCGGTAAACCGCTTCATCCAATACGAGTTCGTGAGAATGATGACGTCGCCCTTGCCGGGCTGGTCCTGGTCCGCCGTGAAGCCGCGCCCGAGGAAGGGCTGCACGCCGAGGGTCGGCAAAAAGTTGGCCGTGACGTTTATACCATAGACCTGTTCTGGCGGCTGGCCCGGCTCGGTGAGGTTGGCGGTCTGGTAGTAAAACGCCGCGATGCTGGAGAACGAGGTAACCGCCGCCTTGATGTCGAGGAAGTTGCCCGGGGAGTGCTGCATCATCTGGGAGTCCGGCGACGTGCGGAAGATCCGCACGAGCTGGTGGCTATCCGGGAAAGGCATGGCGCGCAGCAGCACGCTGTTCGTGATGCTGAACGTCGAGGTGCTCATGGCGATCCCGAGGGCCAGCATGACGATGGAGACGAGCGTGAAGCCCGGCGATTTCGCGAGCCGGCGCAGGGCGTATTTCAGGGTGAAGCGCATGAAGGCCAAGGATGAGTCCGGTGGGGAGCGGGCCCCCTACAACGGGCGGGTCTGCCGCGCATGTTCGGGGAGAATGGGATGCGGGGGAAGGGGAAAAGTTCCTCGCGCCGTGCCATGACGCCTGCCGGCCCCAAGCCGGCGGTCGTCCCAGGGAGAACAGCGATCCCAGCCTGACGCCCCCGCCGGATGAAGTTTTCCATGGCGGTTGTCCCCCGCGAGATGCACCTCTCGCGGGGCGGCGGCGCTGTTGGCGGACCGCTCAGGGCAGGCCTATGGTGAGAGCACGAGGATGCGGCAGCCGACGCTCCCTCGGGCGGGCCCGTCGGCCATCCGGCAAAGTTTTGGTTGCATTTGCCGGAGAGCGACCTATAGCCTCGCACCCCTTTTCTACTACGCCTGCCTCCATTTCCGGAGCGACAGGGGGAACGAAACGATGAAACAACAGCTTACGCTCAATGTCTCGCCGCGCGAGGGTACCGGCCGCAGCGCCTCCCGCCGGCTCCGCAAGCAGGATCGCATCCCCGCGATCCTTTATGGCAAGCATACGCCGCCGCTGATCCTGTCGCTCGACGGCCCGGAATTCGCGCGCCTGGTGAAGTCCATCGGCGACAACGCCGCGCTCATCGAGCTCAAAGGGATCAAGGACAAGGCGCTTTCCATCCTGCAGGAGGTGCAGCGCGATGCGATGACCGACCGCTATCTCCACGTCGACCTGCACGAGGTGAAGGCCGATGAGAAGATGGAAATCAACGTGCCGGTGCACATGTCCGGCGAATCGACCGGCGTGAAGAACGAGGCTGGTGTGCTTGAGGTGGCGTCGCATACCCTCCGCATCCGCTGTCTGCCGAAGGACCTCCCGCCGTTCATCGACGTCGACGTCACCGAACTGCACGTCGGCCAGACCAAGCACATCAGCGAACTCAAGCCCATTGCAGGCGTCGTTTTTCTGGGTGACAAACGCCAGCCCGTCGTGTCGTGCGTACAGCCTGTCGAGGAAATCGTCGAGGCCGTGGTCGAGGCCGCCGTCCCCGCCGAGGGTGTCCCCGTCGAGGGGGTTGCCGCCGAGGGTGCCGCCGCCGCTGCCGCTCCAGGCACCGTGCCTGCCACAGGGACTGCGCCCGTTGCCGGTGCCGCCCCTGGCGCCAAGCCTGGTGCCCCGGCTG
>JBGOXZ010000292.1:0-4203 GCA_041479395.1 Opitutaceae bacterium | reverse complement strand
CCTCGTCGGTCCGATCCGAACCAACGCCGAGTTGCTGGGCAAACTCCAGCATGCGCAGACCGTCGGAATCGATCTCCTTGAAGCCGGCCCGCAGGCGGCCGTGATTGATCCGGTCGAGCATGAGCGCGTCGAGCATCACGGGATCGGCGCTCAACCAGAGCCGGGGCTCGGACAGCGTGTAGAGCGAGTTGAAGTAGGGCCCGCCGATGAACTGGTAGCGCTCCAGGCTCACGAGTGAGAACACCCAGGTCGTGCGCAGCTCGGGAATGGCCGCCATCTCCGCCACCGCGGCGGGCGCGTTGGCCGGGCTGCGGAAGAAACGCAGGGTGTTCGAGGCGTTCCAGAGCGTGGCGTTCACCAGCGCGCCGTTGATGCCGAGCACCGGATGATCGGTGTAGACGGGCAGGTTGATCCAGAAGTCGGAGTCCAGAAACAGCGGCGTATCGAGAAAACTCTTGCGGTCCTCGTCCACGGTCGTCTGCACCCGGCCGCCCGCGGCCTCCTCCACCGCCTTTTCGTTGAGAATCGGATCGAAACGCGTCGGCAGCGGGCTGTCGTAGAACCAGGTTGGATCGTAGAATTTGTTCGACTCGAGCACATAGACCGGATGGCCCTTGAAGGCCGTTTCGCCCGTGGCCAGCGAGGGCAGATAGCCCGTGAACCGCATGCGCAGCTGGCTGAGGCCGACGAGGAAGATGTTTTGGCTCTTGAAGCCGCGCCGCTCCAAGGCCGCAATCACGGTCCGCACCAGCGGAATGGGCGTGGCGAGGCCGGGGCCGGAGTCGCTGTAGATTTTCAAGCCGACCTTGCCCTTGGGTCCGGGCACGAGGCGCCGGCCGCTCATCTGCTCGAAACGGGCGAACATCGTCTCCACCGCTCCCGCGTAATCCTTTTCGCTGAAGCCGCTGAGTTCACTCTCCAGCACCGGGCTCGGCACGGCCTTTGGCGGCGCCACCGCCTCCTCCACCTTGCCCCAGCCGGCCCCCGCCACGCTGAAAGCGATCACCGCCCCCACCACCCGGCGGGCGGGACCGCCTGTCAACTCGCTCCAGAAATGCATGCTCTTTGTGTCGTTCAAACCCGCGCCTGGTTCCGCGCGGAAGGCGGGAAACTTGACACACCTCCCCATGAGTTGAAAGTGCATTCTTTGTTTTCCCCTCCGCGCCCCGCGTCCGCCTGCGCGCCGGGCGTTCCGCCATGCCCGCCATCAAACTTTCCAGCCTGCGCGACCTCAAAGCCCGCGTCAACCTGCTCGACGTGGTTTCCCGCGTGGCGACCGTGCGCAAGGTCGGCGCGCGCTTCCGCGCGCTCTGCCCGTTTCACCAGGAAAAGACGCCCTCCTTCTACGTCGACCCCGACAAGGGGCTCTACCACTGCTTCGGCTGCGGCAAGAGCGGCGACCTGATCGCCTTCGTGCGCGAGACGGAGCAGCTCAGCTTCACCGAGGCGGTTGAGACCATCGCCAAGCGCTTCGGCGTGCCCCTCGAATACGAGGCGGGCGCGGGTCAGAGCCGCGAGGAACGCTCGTTGCGGCAGGAGCTGTTCGACCTGCATGAGATCGCCGCCGAGCATTTCCACCAGGCCTTCAAGGGCGCGGGCGCCACCGGCGAATTCATGCGCGCCTACTGGACCGTGCAGCGGCGCTTTCCGGCCGAGCTGGCCGACGAGTTCAAGATCGGCGCGGCTGACGAAAACGGCGGCGAGCTGGCCGCCGCGCTGCTGCGCAAGAAGTTTTCCGAAGAGGCGCTGCGCCAGTGCGGCCTGTTCTTCGCGCCGCGCTCTGCTGGACAGCAGAGCGGGCCCATCATGCTCGGCACGCTCAAACACCGTTTTCGCGGCCGGCTCATGATCCCCATCCGCGACCACCAGGGGCGCGTCGTGGCCTTCACCGCGCGGCAGACCGACCTGACCCCGGCCGACGACCCCGCGCGCGAAGCCAAATACGTCAACTCCCCCGAGACGCCGATTTTCACCAAGGGCAACCTGCTCTTCAATCTCGACCGGGCCCGTTCGCAGGTCGGCGAGGACCGGCCCTTCGTGCTCGTGGAGGGGCAGCTCGACGCGTTGCGCTGCTGGCAGGTCGGCCTGAAGACCGCCGTCGCCCCGCAGGGCACGGCCATCACCGACACCCAGCTCGCGCTCTTGCGCCGCTACCACCTGGAGGTGGAGTGCTTCTTCGACAGCGACAGCGCCGGCCAGAAGGCCGCGCTGCGCTTCCTGCCGCTGGCGCTCAGGACCGGCCTGGAGGTGCGTTTCCTCACGCTCGCCGGTGCGGAAAAAATCGACCCCGACCTGCTTTTCCTCGAACGCGGCCTCGCCGCCTATGCCGAGTTGCGCCGCGGCGCCCTCAGCATGATGGCCTTCATGCAGCGGTACGTGCTGCCTGATCCCCGCGCGGCGACGCCGGAGGCCACCGCGCGGGCCATTCAGCAAATCTACGAGATCATCGCTGCCGCCGATTCCGAGGTTCTGCAGCGGCAGCTGCTGGCCGAAATCGCCCCGGCCATCGGTGCGCTCCGGGTGATGCCGGACGTTTTCGAGCGGGACTTCCTCCGATTCGTCCGCAACCGGAACCGTCCCGGTCCGCCCGCTTCGGCCGCGCCCGGCCCAGGCAGTGTCCCCAACGCCGCGTCAGTCCGCCCGCCGGAGCACGACCTACTGCTGCTCTGCCTGCATTACGAGCAGCTCGGCAAGCCGCTCGCGCACGAAATTCTCCCCCGCGACTGGATCGATGTGAGCCACCTAGCCGGCAAGATCCTGCGGCGCTTCCTGACCGAATTCGAACACGACACGTGGCCCGGCCGCGATCATCTCGATGAATTGCTGGAAACACCGGAGGAAAAGGCGCTGGTCGCTTCCCTGCTGTTCGAGGCGCCGGACATCGACGACCCCCGCAAGGTTGCCAACGAGGGTCTCCGCCGCCTGCAGACCCGCGCGCTCGAGCCGCGCCTCCGGCAGATAGAACTTGAAATAGCCGCCAAACAGACGGATGTTGACGCTGACATACTCCCGCTGCTGAGGGGCCGCTCCGAGCTACAACGTCAACTCTGCCAACCACCTGCGCTGGCGGCGGGTGTTTGATTTTTTGATTTTCTTTCCATGCCGCGCAAAGCCAATTCTGCCAACCACGTCTCCAAAGTGGAAGCGCCTGCCGTAGCGGCCGCCGTCGAGGCCCCTGCGCCCGCCGTGCCGGCGGGCGCCGGCACGCCCCCCGGCATCGAGATGCCGGCCGGCAGCGCCAGCATCAACGAGAAGATCCGCTACCTCATCCGGCTCTCGAAAGAGCAGGGCTACCTGACCTTCGACGACATCAACGAAGCGCTGCCCGAGAGTGTCGACAACCCGGAGGACATCGAAAACGTCATCTCCATCCTCCAGAACCTCGAGATCGACATCCTCGATCCGGAGGAAGTGGACAGCTACAAGCAGCGCCAGGAGGAGGCCGAGGAGGAAGAGTCGCGCTCCTCCCAGCATGACATCCTCGACGACCCGGTGCGGATGTATCTCAAGCAGATGGGCCAGGTGCCGCTGCTGACCCGCGAGCAGGAGGTCGAGATCTCCAAGCGCATTGAGAACGCCGAGCTGCACGCCCAGGAGGCGCTGTTCCACGCTGGCATCGTCAGCCGCCACATTGTCGCGCTGGGACAGAAGCTGCTCAACCGCGAGGAGCGGTTCGACCGGATCGTCATCGACAAGAAAATCGACAGCCGTGAAACCTACTTCAAGGCGCTGCCCCGCCTGGTCGAGACCACCCAGCGGGCCGAAGCCGCGGCGGACGAGGCGTGGCAGGAGCACCTCAAGGCGCGTTCCGAGGCCGAGCGCCGGCGCACGCTGACCAAATTCAAAAAACGGGAGACCCTCCTGCGGGCCAATTTCCCGAAGTTCTATTTCAAGCTGAAGGTCTACGAGGATTATCTGGAGGGGCTCGGCCACCTGCTCAACGAGATCCAACGGACCTACGATTCCCTGGAGCGCGCGAAGCACCCGAAGACCCGGAAGGATGCCGCCATCGACACCCGCGCGCTGCACCAGCGGCTCCGGACGATCGAACAGGACACCCGCATCGCGCCGCACGATCTGCTCGCGCTCGTCGCCAAGACTCGCACCCACGTCCGCGAGGCCCATCGGGCCAAGACGGAGATGGTCGAGGCCAACCTCCGCCTCGTCATCTCGATCGCCAAGAAATACACCAACCGCGGCCTG
>JBGOXZ010000291.1:0-4203 GCA_041479395.1 Opitutaceae bacterium | reverse complement strand
GCGCATGGCCGTGGGCGAACCTTCCACGCGGCTGCCGATGGCCCGGAGATCGAGGTAGTAGGTGCGTTCGTGCCAGTAGCGCAGCAGGTCCAGACCGCCCGTGTAGGCGTTGCGACTGAGGAATTCGAGAGCGTCATCCTTCAGGTTGCGGCGGGTGGCCGTGACGATGCCGCCCACAATGGTGTTGCCTTTGTCGATGTCCTGCTGAACCCGGGCCACCGTGTAGCTGGTCATGGGCTCCACGGTTTGCCGGCGTTCGCTGCCGTTTTCGGTGATGTCAGCCATCTCGCGGTCGGTGAGACTTTGGAGCACCCCGACTGACAATCCCTCCGGTGTCTTGCCCGTCAGCTTCACGGCGCCGAGAATGCGGGTGCTGATCGGAACCTTCTTGAATCCTCCCGTGGGAGGATCGAACGCCGGGGCATGGCCGATGCGGCGCGAATAGAACAGCAGGTCGTCGTTGATCCCGCTCTCGAAGATATTCTTCCCCTCGAGAAAGAAGGGCCGCTTTTCCTGAAAGAATGTCTCGTAGGTCGTCAGGTTGATTTCAGAGGGATCCGCCTCCACTTGCCCGAAATCGGGGTTCACGGTCACATCCATGGTGAAGTTGCTCGCGAGGCCCACCTTGGCGTCCAGGCCGGCCTCGCCGGAGGACTCCGCCCCCCGACGGTACGGATTGCCGGCTTCCGTTGATCCGGTGGCATATTTGGCCAGCGCATAGGGCAGCAGTTCGATCCGGCGCGATGGCGGCAGGTCGCGGATGCCGCGCAACTCGCCGAAGGAGTAGACAAAGCCGGGGCTGTCCATCGGCAGCAGCTGCCAGTCGCTTTCCTCCTGAAAGCGGTTGATCCAGCGCCAGCTGTGGAGTCCCCAGACTTGCTCGGGCTGCCGGCCGTAGCGGAGTTGACTGAACGGAATCCGGAACTCGGCCGTCCACGCGTTGGCTTCGGTGCCGACCTTCCCATCCCACACGGCGTTCCAGTTGGTGTCCCAACTGTCGTTCTTGAGGAGCAGATCGATCTTGGAACCGCCCGAGGTCAGATCAAATTCAAAGCCGGTGCGTTTGTCGAAGTAACTGTCGAAGTTGATCCCGACAATGTCGCCGGTGAACTCGTCGCGCTTGCCCCGGAGCCGCGGCACCGCCGCCAGCTCCGAATCGTAGGCCCGCATCGCCACATAAAGATATTTGTTGTCGTAGAGAATCTTGAGCCGGGTGGGCTGCGAGCCTGGTTTGCCCTCGTGCGGCTCGCGCTGGGTGAATTCTCCGGTCCATTCGCCCTCTTGCCAGCAGGCGTCGTCGAGCCGGCCGTCGATTTTGGGCGGCGCGCCGGCCAGCCGGGTGGCGTGATAAATGCGCTTGGGCACCTTGCCGGCATGGGGCGGGGCGCTTTTCCCCGGCATGGAGGGCTGCCCTTGCGCGTCGAGCGGCCGCAGCGGACAACCGGCCACCAGGATGGCCGCGATGAGGCGGAGGTGAGTGGAAAGGGGCATCGGAAATCTGCGGTGGAGAAATGCGCGTACCGGCGTTGAGGCAGTTGGCTTAACACCGCGGTCGCAAGCACCTCCCGTCGCGACAGGTGCGTTATTAGCCTGTGAAAACCGGTGGAAACGCCGGCTGATCGTTCGCGATCATCCGGACTCCATCTGCTGCGCCGCGAACTGGACGCGCCTGCCTCATTCCCCCCGCAGCGCGATGATCGGGTCGACGCGGGTCGCACGGCGCGCGGGCAGCCAGCAGGCCAGCGCGGCCACGAGCGCGAGCAACCCGGCGATGACGGCAAACGTCAACGGATCGTGCGCGCTGATGCCAAACAACAGCGAGGCGAGGAAGCGTGTGAGCAGCAGCGCCCCGACGATGCCGAGGCCCAGGCCGAGCGCGACGAGCCGTCCGCCCTGCAGAAAGATGAGGCGCATCACATCGCCGCGTTGGGCTCCGAGCGCCATGCGGATGCCGATCTCACCCGTGCGCTGCGAAACCGAGTAGGCCATCACGCCGTAGATGCCGATGGCGGCGAGCAGCAGCGCCAGGCCGGAGAACACGGCGAAGAGGGACATCGCGAAACGCTGGCGGGCGATGGATCCTGCGAGCAGCTCGGTGAGCGGCCGCACGCTGCCGACCGGCTGATCCCGGTCGACCGAGTAGATCGCGGCGCGGATGGCGGCGGGCAGGCCCGGCACGGGCGCGGACGTGCTGACGACCAAGGTCAGGAAATTGAACGGCTGCTGGGCGAACGGCTCGTAGGTCTGCACGGTCGTGTCGCCGTCGAGCCGGTAGTGTTTGGTGTCACCGACGATGCCGACGATCTCGCGCCACGTTTCGGGTCCGTTGGTGACATTGATGCGCTGGCCGATGGGATCCTCATGGGGGAAGAATTTCTTCGCCATCGACTCGTTGATGAGGGCGACCCGCGGCGCGCCGGCCGCATCGTGCGCGGTGAAAAAACGGCCGCGCAGCAGCGGAATGCCCATGGCCGTGAAATAGTCCGGCGTGACGGCGTAGTAGTTCGTGCTCGGCTCATCGGCCGGATCGACGGCCGGGCGGCCGGCGATGGAAAAACTCAGCACGTAATCGTTGCCGGAAAAGGGGAGCACGTGCGCGGCGCCGACCGACCGCACGCCGGGCAGGGCCGACAACCGGGCGACCGCCTGTTCGGCAAACGCGGCCTGCTGGGGTCCAGCGCCGTACTTGGCCGGCGGAAGGGAGAGGCCCACCGCCAGGGCGCCGCGCGGCTGGAACCCGGGGTCGACATCCTGCAAGCGCGCGAAACTGCGGATGAGCAGGCCCGCGCCGACGAGGAGCACGACCGCGATGGCCACCTCGGCGACCACGAGCGCGCCGCGCAAACGCTGACGAACCCCGCCCGCGCCGGCGCCGCGCCCTCCGTCCTTGAGGGTCGCATTGAGATTGACGCGCAGCGCCTGGAACACGGGCGCGAGCCCGAAGCCGATGCCGGTGACCAGCGCCAGCGCGCAGGTAAAGGCGAGCACCCGGCCGTCCACGCCAATCTCCCCCGCCCGGGGCAGGGTGTCGGGCGCCAGGGCGATGAGGGCCTTCATGCCCCAGCGCGCCACGAGCACGCCAAGCAGGCTGCCGAGGAAGGCGAGCAGCACGCTTTCCGTAAGCAGTTGCCGGGCGATGCGGCCGCGGCCCGCCCCGAGCGCGGTGCGGATGGCGATCTCCCGCGCACGGGTTGTGGCGCGGGCCAGAAGCAGGCTGGCGACGTTGCCGCACGCGATAAGGAGCAGGAAGCCGACGGCGCCCAGCAGGGAGAGGAGCATGGGGCGCGCGGAGCCCACGGTCGATTCGAACAGGGGGGTGAGTTTCACGCCCCAGCCCTTGTTGGTGTCGGGATACTGCTTCGCCAGGCGGTCTGCGATCAGCGTCATCTCGCTGCGCGCCTGCTCGAGCGTGACCCCGGGTTTCAGGCGGCCGAGAACGCTGATGTAATGGTAGCCATGGTTCTGCTGCTCCTCCGCGCTGAAGGCGGTGGGGGTGAAGATTTCCGTGCGGCTGCCGGGCTGGAAATCTTTCGGCATGATGCCGATGACGGTGACCGGCCGGCCATTGAGCTGGAGGGTCTGGTTGAGAATCTCGGGCTGGCCGCCAAACTGCCGCAGCCAGAAACCGTGGCTGAGGAGGGCGACGGCATCCTTGCCCGGGGCGTCTTCCTCAGGGGTGAAGTCGCGGCCCAGGGCGGGGTGCATGCGCAGGGTCGCTAGGTAATTGGCCGTGAGGCGCTGGGCGACGACCCGCACGGGATCGCCCCGGCCGGTGAGGTTGTAGGAACCGCCGCGCGCCGCGGCGAGACTCTCGAAGCTCGTGGCCTGCTTCTGCCAGTCGAAATACTGGCCGGGCGCGACGGAGAATTCCGGGAACTGCGGCAGATTGGTTTCACGGATGACGACCAGCCGGTCGGACTCGGGGTAGGCGAGTGGACGCAACAGCACGCTGTTGACAACGGAAAAGATGGCGGTGCACGCACCGATGCCGAGCGCGAGCGTGACGAAGGCAACGGCGGTGAAGCCAGGCGACTTGACCAGCTGGCGGAAGGCGTAACGGAGGTCGTGCATCATAGCTTTAAGCTCTAAGCCGGAACGATGCAGTTGAACGACAGATTCACTCGCGACGTCCGTCACCGTTCGGTTGTAGGGCCGGACCTTGGTCCGCGCCGGTGCTTGCGCGTGAACGGCACGCGCCAAGGC
>JBGOXZ010000290.1:0-4213 GCA_041479395.1 Opitutaceae bacterium | reverse complement strand
GTGCGAAAATGCCGGCGCGATGCCACACCCAGAGCGTGACCAAATCGCCGCCGCGCTGGCCGACCGCCGCGAGCACCGCTGTGTCGAGACCCAGATCGATTCGGCTCAGATCGAACCAGTCGGGACTACCGGGATTCTCCACGACCAAGGTGTGCGGCCCGGCGGTCGCCGGAAATGACAACTCCGCCGCGGTCGGCGCCGTGCCGCCGCCCGGCACAGCCGGCCGCGGCGGCCAGGTTCTTTCCGCGACAGATCTGTCGTCGAGTGACACCCGTATCGCCGCCCCACCCCTGCCGGTGTCCGCGATGTGCAACCGGAGCGTGACCGGCGCGGGAAAATCGAAGTGGTAGGTGGCGCGGTCCGGGTAACCCGCGGCCAGACTTTCGGGCGCGCCGACAAAGATCCGTGGGATGTCCGCGAATTCGATGGGCTGGCGCCCGTCGAGCGGCACCGTGATTTCGGGAGCGGGACGCTTTTCCCAAATCTGTCCACCGGGCAACTCGAGCGGCACACGGCCGGCGCACTCGACGACCGCCGAGAACGGCGTGAGCCCCTCGCGCCGGCCTAGTCCGGTGGCGGCCAGAAACCGGGCGACGGCCCCGAGTTCGCCGATCCGTCCCTTTTCAATGAGCCGCTCGCCGTTCCAAGCCTGCGCCGGGTAACGCCCCTGACCCATGAGGCTGGACCAAACGGGCGGCACTTGCCCGATGCCGGAAGCTTTCTCCTCCGGAGTGAGCAGGGTGGTATTCTCGTCGCCCATCTCCCCGTAGAAGACCGGCCGGTCCAGCTTGGCCGGCGCCGGATCGAACCGGCGCACGCCCGCCAGCAGGTTCGCGGGGTAGAGATGCGGCTGAAAATAGTCCATGTCCGCATAGATGGGGCTGCGCAGGTTTTCGGTGCTGGTCGTGATGAGATGATGGTAGGGATCGATCGAACGGATGAAAGCGGCCATCTCCGCATGCCAGCGGGCGACGGTGTCCTCGCGGTGGCGGATGCTGATGGCATCGACCCAGTGCACCTCATTGAAAAGTTCCCACGCCAGTACCGCCGGCGAGTAACCCCAGCGGGCGACCACGTAGCGGTATTTCAACGCCGTCAGTCCCTTCGCCACCGGCGACGTGAAGAACTCGTCGGGCGAATGGAGAAAGCCGCCGGAGTTGGCGGCATTCCAGGGATTGTCGCTCCAACTGGAATCAGCGCCGGTGGAATATTGCCCGTGGTACTGCAATACGATCTGCATATAGACGCCCTTATCCTCGGCGAGGGATACGATCGTGTCCCAGTCCGCGGCCACGCGCAGGTCGTAGATGCCCGGCGGCGGCGACCTGCCCATATCCGGCGGGAGCCAGTCGAGATTGAGGCCGCTCCAGTGCACCATCCAGATGCGCGTCCAGTTGAGGCCGGCCTCGGCGAAAATCTCGAGCGCCCGGCGGTGAAACTCGACGCGTCCGGAGTCTGCCCAAGCGAGATTCGTACCGATCGGCACATAGGTGGACCCGGTCGACAGGACGAGACGCGCGGGATTGCCCGCGGCACACGCCACGGTCGGGCGATCCTCGACCGCGCGGACGCGGACATTGTCGCGGCCCACCGACTTCGCGGTGAGCACGACCGGCCGGCCTTTGAGGACTTCGGTGACTTTGCCGAGCCGGTATTCACCCGGTGCCTCAGCGCGGGCGCGCACCGCGAACTGTTCACTGCCGGCGAAGTACGCCGGCAGCCGCAACGTCTTCCCGAAAGGAGTGATGACTTCCGCCCAGATGTCGCGTGCGAACGGGTTGCCTTGGTCAGATGGGACCTTGAAGGCGAAGGTGACTGGTTCCGGGGCGGCCTGGGCCACCGCGGTCAGGAAGAGCAGCATCCGGAGAACGGACCAAGCAAAAGAAAGGCGGCGAGGGAAGAAACTCATGTTTGCGTGGGGAGAGAAAAGGACATCGCAACGTAAGCGAGCAAAGCGGCTGCCGATCATCAGGGCGAGCGTCCAAATTTCTCCTAACACTCGCGGACCAAGCATCCTGATACTTGGATTTCGGGAGCAACTCCTTGGACCGACGTTACCGATGGGAACGTCACCGTTTGAGCCGCAATCATGCAATTGACCTTTGAAATGAGAACAGCCTCGGCGCCACTGCAGGGTGGAGCCCGCACTCCGTGCGGGCTGGGCGGCTTCTGCAGGAGAAAACCCGCACGGAGAGCGGGTTCCACCACGGCTAACTGAATCGCTCCGCCTGAGAACAAGCCCGGCGGTTTGCACACCGGTGTCGGTCTCGTACGCTGATTTCGCCCGAGCTTTTTTCCGCGCAATGGATGACGGAATTGAGGTTTGCGATTGAGCCGGTACCGGGGACCCTATACTGCCCAAGCCGCCAATATCCCGCGCACCCCGCGTTGTTTCACGGAGAATCCGTTCATGAGCAAACTGCAGTTTCCGTCTGAAGACAGGCTGCGTCCTGCAATGAGAGCTTTCGCCCGGCTGCTGCCGGTCCTTTTATCCTTGAGCACCGGCCCGCTGATCGGAGCCCCCGCTTCTGAGCATCCTGCGCTCGGCCTATTCGAGAATCACGGCGACATTGGCGACGTCCACCTGGCCGGCTCGGTGGAATACGATCCGGTGCACGAGAGCTACCTCGTGACGGGCGGCGGCGAGAACATGTGGTCCGGCAAGGACGGGTTTCATTTTGTCTGGAAGCGGGTATCAGGTGACGTCTCGCTCGCCGCCGACATCCGCTGGATCGGGACCGGCGGCAATGCGCATCGCAAGGCGTGCCTGATCATCCGCCAAAGCCTCGAGGCCGATTCGCCCTATGTGGATGCAGTCATCCATGGCGACGGCCTTGCTTCGATTCAATGTCGGGAGGTGCCGGGTGAAATCACCCACGAGGTCCAAGCCAACATCACCGCGCCGCGAAGAATCAGCCTCCAGAAACAGGGTGACTACGTGTTCATGTCGGCTGCCCGGGAGGGCGACGCGGTTCATGCCACCGGGGGCTCGTTCCGGATCAAACTCCACGAACCGTTCTACGTCGGACTGGGCGTGTGCGCCCACGACAACAAGGTCGTGGAGAAGGCCGTCTTCTCTGCCGTGGTGATCCGGAGTGGAAAACCGCCAGCCACCGCGGAGCCCGTGCTCGAATGCACACTGGAAACCGTGCCGATCGCGTCCGGGGACCGGCGCGTGATCTACCACACCCGCGACCACATCGAGGCACCCAATTGGTCGCGCGACGGGAACGCCTTGCTGTTCAACCGGGATGGCCGCCTGTACAAGCTGCGGGTCGCCGGCGGCGACCCGCAATTGATCGACACGGGATTCGCCACGCACTGCAACAACGACCATGGCCTGTCCCCCGACGGGCGGTGGCTGGCCATCAGCGACCAATCCCAGGAAGACCGGTCGATCATCTACGTTCTGCCGGCCAACGGAGGCCCTCCGCGCCGGATCACGCCGCTGGCGCCTTCCTATTGGCATGGCTGGTCGCCGGATGGCCAGACGCTCGCCTATTGCGGCGAACGCAGCGGCGAATTTGAAGTCTACACCATCCCGATCGACGGCAGCGGGGAGACGCGCCTGACCACGGCGGCCGGCTTGGACGATGGCCCCGACTATTCCCCGGACGGCCAATACATCTACTTCAACTCGGAGCGCACGGGCCGGATGCAGGTCTGGCGCATGGGAACCGACGGCAGCGGACAGGAGCAGGTCACCTCTGACGAGCACAACAACTGGTTCCCCCACCCCTCCCCGGACGGCAAATGGATCGTCTTTCTTTCCTACGAGCCGGACGTGAAAGGGCATCCGGCGAACAAGGATGTGATGCTCCGGCTCATGCCGGCCGGCGGAGGCGAGATTCGCGTGCTCGCCAAACTCTTTGGCGGACAGGGCACGATCAATGTGCCTTCGTGGTCACCGGACAGCAGCCGCCTGGCCTTTGTGAGTTATCAGCTCATCCCTCCCTGGCCCTAGCACCGCGCTGGGCGTTCCGGCGCCGCTTCTTTGCCGGCGGTGACGGAAGCTGGAAGATGCCCCCGCTGCCGCGGGATCCCTTCGTCCCATTGCGAACGAAACTCCTCCCATGAAGAACCCCATCGCGTTGATCGGCTTGGTCCTGGCGCTGGGTGGGTCGCTCCTGTCCGGTGCAGAGGCTCCCCTCCGCCCGGTGACGCCCGACCCTTCTCCGGAAGCCGTCGACCTCCTACAGTTTCTCTACAGTAT
>JBGOXZ010000289.1:0-4220 GCA_041479395.1 Opitutaceae bacterium | reverse complement strand
CGTTGGAGTTGAAGAGCGGGGCGCTGTAGCTGTTGTGCAGCAGAGCGACCACCGTGATGAAGTCGTCCACCGACGCGATGGCCTCGATGCGGGCGAGGTCGGCCGCGAGGGGCTTCAGGCCGGCGGCCTCGATGGCCGCAGTGTCCATTGCCGTGGCATAGAAGTCGCCGACCTTCTGCTGGAGCGAGCCGGGCTCGCCGGGCTGGGCGGCGGCCTCCTCCAGCACGCGGCGGATGAGATGACGATTGCGCTCCTCAAGCTGGTTGAAGCTGCCCCATATCGACTTGTCGGCAGGGATCTCGGTCGTCTTGTACCAACCGCCGGCGGCGTAACGTGCAAAGTCGACGCGCGGGTCGACGGCCGGATCCATGTTGGCCACGCTGAAACGCGGCGCAGGGGGCTCGGTTTCCTCCGCGGCGGCCCGCCGCGGCAGGAGGAACAGGCTTCCGGCCAGCGCCAGAAAGGGCGCGGCCGACAAGAGGCGATGAAAACGCATGACCATACACTTTTCCTCCCCTCGTTGCGGCGCAACGGCAAAGCTCATGTCAGGCCGGCCGTGCGTTCCGGCGGGAAGGGCGAGCCTCCCGCCGCGGCGATGCCGTGGCATTGCATTCCCCTCCCTCGAATCGCGGTTCCGTCCGCGACCGCGGCCGGGCAGGCGGCGCTCACTTCGGCCGCTTGATCGCGAAACGCTCGGTGGTGCGGCAGTACAGCTCGCCGCTCAGCCGGCCGATCAGGTCGATTTTCGCGGAATCAACCCGGCCGTCGGCGCCCAGCACCGCGTCGGCGACATGCACGAGGTGAATGCGGCCGAAGACGACGTGCGCGGCCAGCGGCCCCTCGCCGATGTTGACGATCTGGTGCAGCGTGCACTCGAACGCCACCGGCGCGGCCGCCACGCGCGGCGGGCGTACCTGCACGGACGGCGTGGAGGCAATGCCGCATTTTTCGAACTCGCTTTCGCCGTAGGGCAGCGTCGCCGCGGTCGCGTTCATCGGCTCCGCCAGCGCGTACGGCACGACGTTCACCACGAACTCCGGCACCTGCTGGATGTTGCGCACGGTGTCCTTGGGCTGGCCGTTGCGGTCGTTGACCGGCACGAACATGAGCGTCGGCGGGTTCGAGGTGACGCCCTGGAAAAAACTGAACGGCGCGAGGTTGGTCCGCCCCTCGGCGGAAATGGTGGAAACCCACGCGATGGGCCGCGGAGCGATGACGCTGGTCATCCAGCCGTAGATCTCGCGGGGCGGAAGCTTGGAGAAATCGAGGAGCATGAGATTATGAGCGTGCCGCCGTTTCCCTCCGCGAGTCAATTCTTAGCCATGCGGACTCATGCAGTAGAACCATGATCTTCCCCACAAGCACGCAAACCGTTCGGTGAATGATGTAGGAGCCTGCTTGCAGGCGATTGTCCCTCTGCCATCGCGAGCAAGCTCGCTCCTACAACTGTACGGCTCCAGCTTAGACCGCTCCCACAATCATTCACTGTTGGATACCTTCCGCAACAGTTCCGAATCATCGGCGAGTTCGTGCGGCCTCGTGACTATTTGGAGCGATGCCTTCTTCAGGGAATCAGCTTGAGCAAATCCGACGAAGTCGTGGCAAGTTCCGGCCATTGATGCGCGCAGACTGTGAGCCACGTCAGCACTGTGTTGATAGCTGAAATCATTTCGGGTCGCCTCACTTTGTGATCGAGATTTCCGTCGTCGGGATGGGCAACTGCACGATTACCCAAGTAGAGAACCTCCAGAAGGCAACGCTGGGCTTCAGCCGCGAGGCCTTCCACTTCTGCTCTGCCGCTGCAACAACACGTGAGCAGTTCGGCCAACCGATTCGGACCATCGCTGATCGCTTTGTCACCGAAGTAACACTTCACATTGAGAATGCCGCAGATAGCGCGCACGGTAATCGCGCAGCCATCGAGAACAGCACGGTACGTGGCACCGTTGTCGAGTTTGGGTTCCTTTGTTTCATCGCACCATGTGCGCCAAGCCTGAAGGATGGTCAGGCGGTGCTCCCAATCTTTCGTCCTGAACGCCGTCCTAGGCATGGTAGTAGCCGCAAGGCTTGGATCACACCGCCAGTATTTCCGGCAATTCGAGACCCTCGCCAGCTGGCGGCACCGGTTCACCCACCTGCTCCGGAAACTCATCGTAGGTGCGACCGTCGAGAGTGCGGCCATTTTTCTTTTTCCGCACGCCGCCCCATTGCTTGAAGAAGAACGGCACCTTGGCTCCGCGGCACAGGGCGCGAACCGAGCGCACCCACGCCGGATCCAGCGGGCGGGCCCCGGGGCCACTTTCGCCGCCCACGATCACCCAGTGGATTCCCTTCAGGCTGAACGGTCCCAAATCTTCCAGCAATGGCTCGATGGACAAGAAGGCCACCTGCGACCGGGCCGCGCGCAGATGATCGATTCGCGGCAGGCCGTGCTGGCGGTTCTCGACACTGACGCCCCACCAGATGTGCGGGGCCTTCGCCGCCGGGCGTAATCTCCCGCACAGAAGATCGCACATCCGTTCGGCCCGTTTGGTGAGCACCTGATAGGTGTGCCAGTTGGCCGCGAGCATCACCCGGCAGATTTTCTCGATGTAGTCATCGGGCACCTGTTCGTGAAAGAGATCGCTCATCGAGTTCACGAAGATCTTGCGCGGGCTGCTCCAGCGGATGGGATCGCCGACCTTTTCGGGGACCAGCCGGAGATCGAAGCCAAATTCAAAGGGATGCCCTTTCACGCCCCGGAAGCGCTCCGCGAAGGTCTCGGCATAGCAATGCTTGCAGCCCGGGCTGACCTTGGTGCAGCCCCGCACGGGATTCCACGTCGCGTCAGTCCACTCGATCTTGGAGTTCGCGCTCATGGTAATCGCATGTTGGTGAAGGCAAATCGCCCTAGCGAGAGAAAGTTCACAACATCCCCGACAGTTCAACCTCGTCGTGCACAAGGTTTCTCTCTGTTGCGCTGCGGCCACCCGGCTCGGCCCGCGCAGCCGGACGCAGCGGTTGCACCGGGCCGGATGGCGGGCAGACTCGGGTCATGCTGCGCCGCCTCCTGCCTCTTCCTCTGCTTCTTGCCTCCTGTGCCCTGCTCCCGGCCGACGAAAATCCGCTGGCGCCCGGCCTCTACGCCGAGTTCACCACGCCCCGCGGCGTGATCACCGCCGAGCTGTATTACCAAAAAACGCCGCTCACGGTTGCGAGTTTCGCGGGTCTTGCCGAGGGCACGCTGGGACCCGCGCCGCGCAAGCCGTTCTTCAACGGGCTCACCTTTCATCGCGTGGTGCCCGACTTTGTGGTGCAAGGCGGGGATCCGCTCGGCACCGGCGAGGGCGGGCCCGGCTATTCGTTCCCCGACGAATTTGCGCCCGGCCTGCATCATGACGGCGCCGGCGTGCTGGCCATGGCCAACGACGGCCCGGACACCAACGGTTCGCAGTTCTTCTTCACCCTGCGCGAGACGAACCGCCTCAATTACCTCCATACCGTCTTCGGCCGTGTCGTGCGCGGGCTCGACGTGCTGCCCCGGATCAAAGCGGGCGACACCATGCAGGTGAGGATCCTGCGCGTTGGTGCCGGCGCGCAGGGCTTCCGCGCCGACGACCAGGCGTTCGCCGCCCTGCTCGCCAAAACCACGAAGTATGCCGGCCAGCCCGGCCCGGGACCGGCGGCGCACTTTGACGATCCCGACGGATTGCTGCCCGCCGAGCCGCCGCGCGCGAAATACTTCAACTACAAGCTCGCCAATTTTGAACGCGCGACCGGCATTCGCATCGCCGCGCGCGTCTATCGCGCGTTTCAGCCGCAGCCGGCGGGGCAGACCGTCAACGCTTTCCGCGGGCAGCTGGCGAGCACGCTCGGCGTCGAAAAGCGCGGCGCCCTCGCCCTCTACTTCGCCGACTCCGCCTCCTGGTCGCTGTGGATAGGCGATGAACAGGTGCCCGCCTTCAACCCCAACGGACTTAAACTGCACCCCCGTAAACAGGAGTTTATCGCCGCCGCGGGCAGCCGCGCCGCCGCGGCGCAGGCCGACGCCCAGCAAGCCCGTGGTCCCGACCAGCCGCTGACCGACGGCCAGAAGCTCAAGCTGCTCACCGACGAGATCGTCGACGGTCTCATTGCCCTCTTCGAGCCGAAGAGCGTCGCGCCGCCGCGCTAACCCGAGTTCGTCAGTCGAAGGGCAAAATCACGTTTTTTCGTGGTCGGTCGATGGACGCTTACCTCTG
>JBGOXZ010000288.1:0-4221 GCA_041479395.1 Opitutaceae bacterium | reverse complement strand
GTTTCTTGGCTTTTGCTTTAGCAGGCATGTTTTTGAGTAAGTTGTGTGCGTCGGAAAGGGAACGCCGTGGACACGCACAGAACGTGCATCGGAATACCGCGAGGCTGGGCCTGTCAATGGTGGAGAAACGGTATTCGCGCCACTATTCGCCAGTCTCCGGCTTTTAATCGATTGGGAGACGGACACTTCGATTCCGGGCCGGCGCCAGCCGGCGCGAACACCGGTCAGTTCCGGCGGCCGGATTGACGGAAGGTGCCGGCCACCGGCTATTTTCGCGTTTCATGCCGTGAACGGACCCACGGAACGATGGTCAGGATTCCGCTCCCGCAATCAGCGGGCGCGTTGGCATCCATTCCGGCGCCAGGAGACGGACGGGCGGCAGCGGTTTGAGCGCGGGCGCCAGCGTCCTTCTGCTTCGGGTTATTTCTTCCCGGCGGCGCGCTGCATTCGCAGCACCGCGCGGAACATCTGGAGGCAGAGCCAGAACACGGCCGTCAGGCACGACGCGCCGACGACCGCCCACAGCCAGATGTTCAACGGATCGTTCGAGGGCACGTGCGAGAGGAGGATCCGGGTGAAAAACAAGAACGCCCCCAGCGTCAGCCCCGCGTCGAGCGCGAGCGACGCCGGTGTGGCGGATTTCCGGTCAGGCTGGTCCATCACGGCGAAAGAGACGCGCCCCGCGGGTTTTGTCCAATCGATTCTGGCGGATCCTCCTGCCGGGGCGGCGGGGCCCGCCGGCGCGATTCTCACGGCGGCGCCGTCGGCACGAACACCTCCGTCGCGTCGGCCCCCAGAATGGGTTTCGTCCGTCCGCCATGGCGGCGGAAAATGGAGAGCATGGGGGCGTTGTCGGCCTGGACCTGCGCATACAGGTAGCTCATGCCGCGATGGCGGGCGACGCGCAGCAAGGCGCGCAACAGGGCGGTGCAGATGCCGAGGCCGCGCTTGCTTTCGCGCACCACGAAGGCCATCTCGGCCGACCGGCCGATCGGATCGAGCAGGTAGCGGCCCACCGCATGCAGCACCTCCCCGCCGTCGGGCGCGCGCTCGAACACGCCGAGGGCGACGTCGCGCGCCTGGTCCACGCCGACGAGCCGGTGCGCGCGTTCGTGGGTCATCTCGGAGATGTGATATCCATAGCGCTGCCGGATGGTTTCCCCGGTGTGCGAATTGAAGAAGGAGATCAGCCGGTCTTCGTCGGCGGGCCCCAGCGGCCGCAGCGTATGCGGCCGTCCGCCGAACACGATTTCGCGCGGCTCCAGCTCGCGTGGATCCTCCTGCGGCGGCGGCGCGGGGGGGAACGCGAAGAATGGATTGAAACTGGCGGCGGGCACGGCGGCGGGGGGAGCGGCGGCGACCACGCGAGCGCGGGCGCGGCGCGCGGACCGCTGGCGGAGACCACGCTTTCTGACCACTCGCTTTGGCCGGGGTTCGCGCTCCTGATTTTTATTAGCCATGGACCGAGGCTGATTAACCAAATCTAAGGCACGTTAACGCGCTGCCTGGCAACTGTCTGCGCACGCCTTGCCGACCACTATGCGGATTTTGCAGGAACGGCGCGGCGCGGCGAGAAAGAAAACGGCGTTCCGCATTGCGCGGTGCGGTGGGTTGCCGTCTATTACGGACCATGGTGGAATCAGGCGTAACTCCCGCCCGCCGCAGCCGCGTGATTGTCGATCAGTTGACGCGCTCCGAGCTCTACCGCGACTACGAACGCGCGTTTCAGGAGGCCACCGGCCTGCCGCTGAACCTGCGGCCCATCGAGACCTTCGATCTGCCGCATCAGGACAGTCCGTACGAGAATCCATTCTGCGCCCTGATGGCCTCGACGAACCAGACGTGCGCCGCCTGCCTGCAACTCCAACGCAAGGTGGAGGAAGGGGCCGGCCTGAAGCCCAAGACGCTCAAATGCTTTGCCGGTCTGTGCGATTCCGCGGTGCCCATCCGCGTCGGCGAGAACCTGATCGCGTTCCTGCAGACCGGACAGATCCTGCTGCACCGGCCCAACCGGCGGGAGTTCACCCGGCTCGCGCGCCAGCTCCTCAAGTGGGGAACCGAGGTCGATCTGAAACGGGTGGAGGAAGCGTATTTCCAGACGCGCGTGCTCACCAAACCCCAGTACGAATCCATTCTCCGCCTGCTGACCATCTTTGCGCAGCATCTGGCGTCGCTGAGCAACCAGCTCATCATCCAGGAGGAGAAGGCCGAATCGCCGCAGGTCGCCCGGGCCAAGGTTTTCATCACCGAGCACCACGGTGAGGATCTGTCGCTCAGCGAAGTCGCGCGGGCGGTGAACATGAGCGCCTTCTACTTCTGCAAGGTGTTCAAGCAGGCGACGGGGCTGACGTTCACAGATTATCTCGCGCGGATCCGGGTCGAGAAGGTGAAGAACATGCTGCTCGACCCGCACAAGCGCATCAGCGAAGTGGCCTTCGCCACGGGCTTCCAGTCGCTCTCGCAGTTCAACCGCGTCTTTCGCAAGATCGCCGGTGAGGCGCCCACGGCCTACCGGGAACGCATCCACAAGACGGTGGCGGCCTGACGGGGCGGGATCGCCCGGGGCGTCATTTGCCCGGCGTGGCCGCCCATTGCGGCCGCAGCGGCGGAATCCGTGGCTGGCGGCGGAGGCGCGGCGGGCCGCTGCGCCGCCCTGCCACGATGCCGGCCCGGGCCCGCACACAGGTGCCGCGGCACAGGTCACAGAAGTTCTGGAGCTCGTGTTGGGCGAGATAGTGGAAGGTCAGCTGCACTTCGGAGAGGATTTGCTCCTGCATCTCGGGCGACACCGCCGACTTCTCCGGCAGGGTCTTGGCGGCGATCGCCAGGACGGCCTCCTCGCCCGAGACGAAGTAGTGCAGCAGCGGGTTGCGTCCGCACGGGCAGGTTTCATCCAGCGCGCCGCAGAGCAGGGGATGACGGGCGAGCCAGCGGCGCGGGGTCGGGGAGAGAATGGCGGTGAAGAACGCGTCCAGCGTCCCGTCCATCATGAACACCAGCGTGTCCGGATTGCCCAGGGCGGAGGCGGGAGGCTCGGCCCGGAGCATCACTTCCCAGCAGGTCTTGATCATGGGGCGCAGCTTGGCCAGCGCATGCAGGAAGTGCCGTCTCATGGGCGCAACTATGCCACACGCCTCCGCCCGCCGCACTGCATGGCTTGCGGAAGCTTGCGCATCGGTTGGTCGGGGGGTGGTGGTGGGCCGGAGACGCGAAGGGCAAGATTCGCGTGGATTTTGGCAATCGGTGCGGAGGCGCATGGGCCCGCATGTCCTACCTTGTTGGACGGACGGATGAGGCCCGAGCTGATTTTCCACACCGAAGGCTTTGCGGCGGGCAGCGAGCTTGCCGCGCTGGCGTCGCATCGGGCCGATGTGTTGCTGCGGCAGACACCGGGTGTCGCACGGATCCGGCTGCTGGTCATTTTTGAAAAGATGCCGAACGGCGCCGGCATCTATGCGGCGCGCGGGTACGTGGACGGACCGGGCGGTGAAACCGTCGCCATCGAGGTCGCGCATGATCCGGACGCGGCCATCCTGCGGGTGTTTGCCCGGCTCGGCCGCCAGCGGGCCGCGCGGGCGGCCGGGCACCCACCCCCGGCGCCATGACGGCGGGCGGCGCTTGACCGCAAGAACTGCGCAGTGGGTCTCGCTCCGACGTTCTCCCGGGAAGTCGCCGCCGGTGAAGCCGTTCCGCGGCAATTTCTGAGGCGACTTGTGCAAGAAATGCGGAGCCGTGACCGGGCATCTGCGCTAGAGTCGTGGCTCGCACCACCCAATCGCACCATGTCCGTCATCCCGCTCACCCTCAGCATCAGTCTCTGCCTCGTCTTCACCTTCGTCGTATTCTTCCTGCGCGAGCAGGCGCGGCGCCCGTTCAGCAGCGCGGAGCGCGACGCCCTGCTGCCCCTCGCCGAGGAGACTCCCCGGCCCGACCCCACCGACCCGCGCCGCGGGTCCGCCGGCTCCGGCGAAGCGCTCGCGGACTGAGCCTGCCGCCCGCCGGCCTCCTCATGCCGGCCAGCGCGCTGGCCTCGCTGGCGATCGTGATCGTCGGCCTGCGGTCCAGCCTGCGGGGCTGACCCTGCCGGCAACGCGGGTCCCGCGGCTGGCGCTGTTTCTTATCCGGAATCATGCAATCGAACCCTGATCTCGCTCCACCCCTAAAAAACCATTTGGTGAGCGGTGTAGGAGCCTGCTTGCAGGCGATTCCTCCTGTGCAATC
>JBGOXZ010000287.1:0-4230 GCA_041479395.1 Opitutaceae bacterium | reverse complement strand
CTCGACCCCGTGGCGATCGAGTCAGTCGGCTACGACTTTCTCCGATCCGAATTTACGGCCGATCGCGTCCCCGCCGCCGGCACGTACGTGCAAATGGCGGGAGTTGACGACTATCTGCAGCAGGCCGCGGACGCAGCGAACTGGCCGAACGGGATCGCGTACGATCCCGATAACACCGGTGTGCCTATTCCCAGCTTGGGTACGCATGAGCACTGGAACAATGCCGGTGCCAAACAGTATTCCAGAAATCTCGGCCCGACGGGCACGGGCATCGAATTGATTCAGGCCGATCAGAACATCCGGACGGAGCCCATGGTTGACCAAACCGTCGCTCCGGGCGGCACCGCCACGTTTGCCGCGGTGGCGATTGGCTCCACACCGCTAACCTACCAGTGGCAGCGGCGGGTCTCAGGCAGCGCGACCTGGACGAATCTCAGCGACAATGCCACCTACAGCGGCTCCGGCACGGCCGCGCTAACAGTGAATTCAGTTGTCGCGGCAATGAATGGCGATTCGTTCCGCTGCGTGATCACCAACTCCAACGGCACGACCACCACTTCGCCGGCAACCCTGGTCGTCAACACTCCGCTCACCGTCGTCACCCTTGCCGGGTTGGCGGGGGTCAGCGGCAGCGCCGACGGCTCCGGTTCCGCCGCCAGATTCGCTAATCCCTCCGACGTCGCCGTTGACTCCGCCGGCAACCTTTATGTCGCTGACACCGACAACCACACGATCCGCAGGATTGTCGCCTCGACCGGCGCGGTGACCACTCTTGCCGGCGTGGCCGGGAGTTCCGGCAGTGCCGACGGCACAGGCAGCGCCGCAAGGTTCAATTCCCCGTCCGGTGTGGCGGTCGACGGCGCGGGCGACGTCTACCTCGCCGACACGCTGAATCATGCCATCCGCAAAGTCAGCTCGACCGGCGTGGTCAGCACCTTGGCGGGGCTGAGTGGGAGCCTCGGGAGCACCGACGGCAGCGGCAGTGCGGCCCGCTTCTGGGGGCCCCAAGGGTTGGCCATTGACAGCGGCGGCAACCTCTACGTCGCGGACACCAACAACGACCTCATCCGGAAAATCGCGATCTCGACGGGGGTTGTGACCACCGTGGCTGGCTTGGCTGGCTCCCCCGGCAGTGCCGACGGCACCGGCGCACAGGCGCGGTTCATTTCCCCCTCGGGCGTGGCGGTTGACGGCGCGGGCAATCTCTACGTGGCCGACATGGACAACCACAGCGTTCGCGCGATTACCCCGGTGGGCGCGATCAGCACCCTCGCCGGCCTCGCCGGCGCCAGCGGCAGCGCCGACGGCACGGGTGGCGCCGTCAGGTTCAATTCACCCTCTGACGTCGCCGTTGATGGCGCGGGCAACGTCTATGTCGCCGACACCGACAATCAGACGATCCGGAGGATTGCAGCTTCGGCGGGCGCGGTGACCACCCTGGCCGGGCGGGCCGGCACCAGCGGCAGCGCAGACGGCGTTGGCGACGCCGCCCGGTTCTACCACCCCGTCGGCATCGCGGTCGACAATGCGGGCACGGTCTATGTGGCCGACACCAACAACCAGACCATTCGTTTGGGCGTTCTGCCCGTTGCCCCCAGCATCCAGACCCAGCCGCAAAGCCAGACAGTGACAACCGGAAACAATGTTCAGTTCTCTATTATGGCCTCCGGTAGACCGGCGCCAACCTACCAATGGTACTTCAACGGAACAGCAATCACCGGCGCCACAAACAGCTCCTATAGCCTGACGAACGTCCAGTCGGCCAACGCTGGTGATTACACTGTTACCGTCGCCAATTCCGTTGGCAGCGTTACTAGCAACAGGGCCGCGCTTACTGTCAACGCGACCTACACCCCACCTCCCTCGTCTGGCGGCGGCGGGGCCGGTGGCGGTGGGGCAATAAGCCTTTGGTTCTGTGGCGCCCTCCTCCTGCTTGCTGCTGCGCGCAACGCATTTCATCAACGAAAGTGACCCCCTGCAGTCGCGGCGCGGATTCGACGAAGTCCTGACAACTCTGGCGCACCCGCAGGTCAATCGAATAGGCCGGCACCAAAGATGACAGGTAGTCCGCCGCAGACGTAGTAGATCGACCAGATAGCCAGCTGGGAAGACTCTTGGCTATTGTCGGTTTTCCCTTGCGCGATTTCACGGGAAGCGTTGTCGGCGGAACACTTCTCGCAGTGCCTGATGCCGGCAGAAGAGGCAAATGTAGCAAAATGAACGGGCCAGGTTCTCGAGCCGGAGTTGGCGGCGCGATTGGAAGGCTTCACCCAGACTCCGTAGCACGGCAAGAATTGCGCCAAACATCATCCGGGCAGCTTGGCCCAACTGACTGAACAATCAACGAATTCGATCTGGGATGAGGTTTTCGCTACCCACAGGCGATCGAACCGGCCTGAGGGCACGCCACGGCGTAGCCGGAATTGACACGCCCAACCGGTAACGCCAGTCTCACCCCGTCGTCGATCCTCCCTTGGGAGCCAATGCCCAGTTTTCCGCCGCAAAACTCCCCCTTGCCCCTATACCCCATCCCCTGCGGGACCGACCCCTGTGCTGCAGTCCATCCGAATCCAGTTTCCTAGGAGGTAAGCCCCGACCCACGAAAGGATTGATATGAAAAAGCTGCTTTTTTTCGCGATCGCGATGACGACTTTGCTGGCCGGGTCTCTCAGAGCGCAAGACGACCATCGTCGACATCGGGATCGGCGCGAATGGGTGGGTCAAATCTCAGCCGTCGTGCGGGACTGCGACCAACGTGCAACTGAATTCAGGTCTGCGTTGGCGCGAGCCTTGGACCGAAGCCGGCTCGATGGCACGCGGCGGGAGGACCGGCTGAACGAGGATGCCAAGAGACTCGACGTTGCGATCAGCCGCCTGCGCGAATCGTGGAACCGCGACCGCGACCCCGAAAGATCGAGAAGGCATATGCGCGAAGCGATCGATGCGGCCCGGGAGATCAATTGGGCCATGGAAACGCACCAGGTGCGCGGGAAAGTCCAGCACGAGTGGGACGTACTGCGCTCGGAGCTGAACCGGCTCGCCGAAGCATTCGATGAGCCGCGGATTCGTTGGGAACGCTAGCCCGCATCGCTCACACTCGCCCGTGTGATTGATGCGCCCTGTCGGGCCGACTTCGTCGGGGCTGACCGAACGATCCGAAGATGACATGGAGCGGACAGTGAGGGCGCGAGGCGCCAGACTGTCCGCGTATGACTGCGAATCATGATTCGCAGACAGAGCCCGCCGCTCGCGCCGGGCTCATCAAGCTCGGGTTGGACGTGCACACCAGCTCGATTGTGGTGGTGCGGCAGATCGACGCCCAAGCTCCGCAACCGGCGCAACGTTTCACTCCGGAACAATGCTTGGTCTTCGTGCGCCGGCAGGTGGCGCGGGCCGGGGCGGTGCGCAGCTGCTACGAAGCGGGACCGTTTGGCTGCGTGCTGCACCGGCAGCTCACGGCACTGGGGGTGCAGAATCTGGTGGTGCGCCCGCGCGACTGGAGCACCTACGGCGAGCGGGTGAAAACCGACAATCGTGACGCGGCGGCGTTGTGTTCCTGTCTGGACCGTTACCCAAATCGAAGAAGCCCAGCACCACAAAGCCGTAGAATTAGGACGCGGCCCCGGCATCCGCAGAGCCGTTGACCGACTCGGCTTCGTGAGGTTGCGCGACTTTCTTCGCCTTTGCCAAAGCCCGCTCGACCGACTGCCGCAAGGCCGGCGACCTCGCGAGCGAATCCTCCCAAGATTCCGATTCCGTCGGCTTCTCGGGTGTCAGCGGCTCCACGGTCGGCTGCAGCAGACCCAGTAGGCGCGCCTGTGCCTCGACTGCCCTCACCACTATGGCAGCGCCGCGAGCGGCTTCGGAATGCGCTGGATCACGCGCCATCGGCATCCATGCGGCGATGATCGCGTCCAAACGGCTGAGATTGTATATGCCGCCATGCGTCAGCCGACTCCAGCGATCCTGATAATCTGTATACAGGGGCTGTTTCAGACCATACCTGGTAGTCAGGCAAAATCCTGTCAGATTTGCGCTGGGGCGTGTCTTCAAACCGCCTGTCATTGCGAGGCCCGGTCTGCTGGCCATTCTGCTGGCCAGCAGAATGCTGGGCAGCAGAACGCCGTGGCGATCCAGCCCCGCCGCAGCGGCGGGGTCCAGCTGGATTGCTTCGTCGCCCCGGCAGTCCGGGGCTCCTCGCAATGACGGTTTGAAGACACGCCTTAGCCG
>JBGOXZ010000286.1:0-4232 GCA_041479395.1 Opitutaceae bacterium | reverse complement strand
GGTGCTGGGCGCCGCTGCCGGCGGCCCTTTTAGAGTGCGGGTCGCGGTGGGCCTGTCGGCGCTCGCCTGGAAGCAACATCAGGAGCTCATCGAACTCCGCGCCACCACCCTCACCAACAGCGGACGTGCCGACTGGCAGAAGCGTACCTGGACCGCCCAAAAACGCGCCAAGGACCTCGAGAGCCAGCTCGCCGCCGCCCGGCGCGGTGGGCCCGCCGCGACCGCCACCCCCGCCTCGGGTCCGACGCCGGGAGGCGCCATCAGCAGCATGGTGACCGGCTTCACCTCCCTGCTGGATCGTCCCGAAGCGGCGCGCCTCATGGCCATCCAGCACAAGGCCCAGGTCGACGCCCGTTATGCCGCCCTGTTCCGGAAGCTTGCCCTGTCACCCGACAAGCTCGCGCAGCTCAAGAGCCTGCTTGCGGACAAGCTTTCGACGCCGATGGATGTGCTGGCGGCCGCCGGCCAGCAGGGCATCGACCCGGTGCGAAACCCGCAGGAATTCCGCCAGCTCAATCAAGACGCGCAGGCTGAGCTCGACGAAAAAATCAAGGCCCTGCTCGCCCCCGCCAGTTACGCACAATACCAGACTTACCTCCAGACGGAGCCCCAGCGCTCGGTCGTCAGCCAGCTCCAGCAGGCGTTGAGCTACACCGACAGTCCCCTCACCGCCGCCCAGGCTGACCGGCTCGTGCAAATCCTGGCGGACACTTCATCCTCGCGCGGCGGCGGCACGCCCTCGACCGGCGCCGCCGCCGGCGTCGCGTACTTCAACCGTCCTACCGCCGGCGCCAACGTAACCGTCGCCTTTGGTCCCTTTCCGCCGGACGGCGGGGTCGGTCTGGGCGGAAGCCTCATCACCGACGACGCCATCACCCGCGCCCAAGGCCTGCTCTCCACAGCGCAGGTCCAGACGTTGCAGGATATCCAGCAGCAGCAGCAGGCCGCGGCCCAATTGCGGCAGCTGATGTTTCAGAACGCCGGCGCCGTCGGCCGCGGACCCGTGTTCATTCCCGGCGCGGGCGGCTCTCCGCCCGTTCCCGGCCCCCCGCCGGGTGGTTGACCTCCGCTGCGCTCGACGTTCCCGGGGCCGCCCGTCAGAGTCGCCGGCATGGTCCCGGGCGACGACGCGTGGATTCTGGGGGTGCGGGCGGCGGGCGGGCTGCATTTCGTGACCCTGCTCGCGGCGTGCGTCACGCCCATACCGCCTGATTGGGACGCCAATCTCGCACGCCTTCCTGAGACGCACCGCCGTTTTGCGGTGGCCCAGAATGCCTTCATCGGCGCCGTGATCGCGTTTTGCGGGTTGATGAGCCTCTGCTTTGCGCCGGAACTCGTGGCCGGCACGTCGCTCGCGCGGATGGCGTGTGCGGGCATTGCCCTGTGGTGGGGCGGACGCCTCGCGGTCCTGCCGTGGCTGGGCGTGCGGCCGCATCTCACGAGCCTCTGGCTGCGCGCGGGGTTCGCCCTCCTGCTCGCCGAATGCACCGTCTACACCCTTGCCTTCGGCTGGCTGGCGGTCCGGACCTGATCGCACACCACCCGCCGACGGAACTCTGGGGAGAAGTGGTGGCGCCGCTTGCACCGCCACTGCCGCCGGATACTTTCCGCGCCAAGTCCTCCTACCCCTTCCCCAATGAAAACAACCGCACTTGTTGTCGTTTTTGGGCTGGCGCTGGCCGGCCCCGGCGCTCCCGGCGCCCAGGAACCCTTGTTCGAAGGTCTGGGTTCGTACACGCGCAAAGTCACCACGAACTCGCCCGAGGCGCAGAAGTATTTCAACCAGGGTCTGAACTTCGTCTTCGGGTTCAACCACGGCGCCGCGATCCGCTCGTTCCAGGAGGCGGCGCGGCTCGATCCCACGTGCGCGATGGCGCACTGGGGTATCGCGCTCGCGTGCGGGCCGCACATCAACCTCCCGATGGTGCCGCCGCCGGCGGCCGAGCTGGCCTGGAAGGAACTCACCCTCGCCCGGCAAAACGCCGCGCACGCCTCCGCCGTGGAGCGCGCGCTCATCGAGGCGCTCACTCACCGCTACGCGAATCCCCAGCCCGAGGACCGCGGCCCGCTCGACCGCGCCTACGCCGATGCGATGCGCGAGGTGTGGAAAGCGCATCCCGACAATCCCGAGGTCGGCGTGTTCTTTGCCGAGGCCATGATGGATCTCCGGCCGTGGGATCAGTGGACGCCCGCGGGCAAGCCGCTGCCCGGCACCGACGAGATCCTCGCAACCCTCGACGCGGTGTTGAAGCTCAGCCTCAACCATCCCTTCGCGAATCACCTCTACATTCACGCCGTGGAGGCCTCGCCGCACCCCGAACGCGCCGATGCCGCGGCGGACCGTCTGCGCAACCTCCAACCCGGCCTGGCCCACAACGTGCACATGCCCTCGCACATCGACATCCGCCGCGGCCGCTGGCAGCAGGCCGTTGAGGCCAATCTCAAGGCGGTGGACGCCGATCGCCGCTATCGGGCGGTCGCGGGTCCGCCCCAAGGATTCTTCCTCATTTATATCGCGCACAACGAGCACATGCTGGCTTATGCCGCGATGATGACCGGCCAGAGCGAGCTCGCGATCCAGCACATCCACGCGGCCGTCGCCGGTCTGCCTGAGGATTTTCTCAAGGAATATGCGAACATCGCGGAGGCGTTCGTGGCGAATCCCTACGAGGTGCTCGCCCGCTTTGGTCGCTGGGACGATATCCTGGCCGAGCCGGGCAGCTACCCCGACTACATGCCGTTTACCAGGGCGTTTCGCCATGCATCGCGAGGCATCGCCTTTGCGGTCAAAGGGGACGTCGCGTCGGCGCGCACGGAACAGACGGCCTATCTGGAGGCGGCCAAGCTCGTGCCCGCGGATGAAATCGCCGCCGGCAACAACACGTGCCAGGCCGTGCTCGGGGTGGCGACGCACATGCTGGCGGGCGAGATTCTCCACCGCGATGGGCGGATCGAAGAGGGCCTGGCGGAGCTTCGTGAAGCGGTGAAGGCTGAGGATGGGCTGCACTACGACGAGCCGCCGAGCTGGCTCCTGCCCGTGCGTCATTCGCTCGGCGCCGCGCTCATGCAGGAGCACCGTTTTGCCGAGGCGGAACAGGTGTATCGCAACGACCTCGCGCGGGTGCCGGACAACGGCTGGTCGCTTTTTGGCCTCGCGCAGAGCCTGCATCAGCAGGGCCGGCACGGGGAAGCCGCCGCGACGGATGCCCGCTTTCATGCGATCTGGGCGAAGGCCGACGTGCAGATCAAAAGCTCCTGCCTCTGCCAGCCCGGGATCTGAGCCAGGTCGCTGAGCCTGACGCAGCGGGCCGCGGGTTGATCACGCGAGCCGCGGGCCGACCACCACTGGGTCTTGTCACGTATTACGGGGCAGATGACAGCAACCGTTGAGCACCTCCGACTGAAAAACGTGACAACCCAAGCAATCATCCGCGTGCATTGGTTCTGGCGGAAGCGAACTGCTTTGCCGAGGGCAGCTTGGCTGCCCTCGGGGCTGCTGACGGAGAAGAATCACCCCGCGAGCGCTCAATGGTTGCTGTCCGATAAGTGCTCAACAGTTGCTGTCACTTCGCCTATTACGTGACAACGCGGCTTTTTTCTTCAGAGGCAAACCGGCGATGTTTGTCACCTATTACGTGACAACGCCACCTTCACTCCAGAGGTGAACAGGCGACGCTTGTCACGTATTACGTGACAACGCGGTTTTTTTCTTCAGAGGCAAACCGGCGATGTTTGTCACCTATTACGTGACAAATGCGCCGGGCGATCAGCGGCGCCAGGTCTGGTAGGCTGCCATGGCGCCGGCCGGCCAGTCGCCATACCAGCCGTACCCGTTGCGCCGCTCGGGCGAGATCTCCCCCACCACATAGTGAATTGTCCGATCGCGATCCCCGAAAATGGGCCTGTCGGTTTCCAGTTCGTACAGCCGCGCCCAGAGCAAGGGAGCCCCGGGCGCCGCCACGAGCTGCTCTCCCTGGGCGCCGACCCGGCGCCAGGCGAGATCCGGCAAGGCCGTGCGGCGGAACCACGCCATCGCGCCATCCACCGCGGCGACCACCTCCGGCGATGGATGGGAAAGGCTCATGAGAAACTGCACCAGATCGGCGCTTTCCTTCGCGGTGGCAGCAATCGGCTCGATGTTGCGCGCAGCGCACGGCTGCAGCGTGAGGGCATCGTGCTGCTGACACCACACGGTGCGCCGGCCATCCGCGGTCTTGATCTGCGTTGCCAGG
>JBGOXZ010000285.1:0-4242 GCA_041479395.1 Opitutaceae bacterium | reverse complement strand
GATGAACTCGTCATCGATGTCGTTGCACAGCCCGCCGAAGCGGAAGTAGCAGTAGGTCAGGCGGGAGCCGGTGACTCCCTCGAGCAGATCGAGGATTTTCTCCCGGTCGTCGAAGGCGTAGAGCATCGGCGTGAAGCCGCCGAGATCGAGCAGGAAGGCGCTCCACCAGACAAGGTGGCTGGAGATGCGGTTGAGCTCGGACGTGATGACGCGAATGTATTCCGCGCGCCGCGGCACCGCGATTTGGGCGGCCCGCTCCACGGCGCCGACAAAGGCGTGGTTATAGTGCAGCGCCGAGAGGTAGTCGATGCGGCCGGTGTTGGGGAGAAACTGGGCCCACGTACGATTTTCCCCCATTTTCTCGTGCATCCGGTGGATGTAGCCGATGACGGGTTCAGCCCGGGTGACGTATTCGCCGTTCATCGTCATTTTGATCCGCAGGACCCCGTGAGTGGCCGGATGCTGCGGCCCCACGTTCAGCACGAACGTTTCCTCGGGGTTCGTGCGGCTGGAAGTGTCTTTGGACGCGATCACGCGTTGAAATCCTTGCGGAGGGGATGGTAGTCGGCGTCTTCCGGCAGGAGGAACGGGGTGAGATCAGGGTGCCCCAAGAAGCGGATGCCGAAGAAATCGTGCGTCTCGCGCTCATGCCAGTTGGCGCCCGGGAACACCTCGGAAATGGTGGGAATCTCCGGATGGCCCCGAGGAACGCGGGCCCGGACCACGACGCGGAGGGGCGAAAGGGGATGGAAGTAGTCATACACGACTTCCATCTCATTTTGCGCGATCCAGTCGACACCGGTGATGGCATCCAGGCCGAAGCCGTTTTTATCAAGGATCTCGGCGGCGAGCACGACCTGGCCGGGGGACACCGTGACATCGAGATGGTATCCCTTAAGGGAATAATCGACTGGCTGGACCGGGCTCGGACTCGGCGGCGGAGTGGCGGTTGGCCCGGGCGCGGCGGCGGCGGAATCCTGCACTTTGGGCGCGACCGCGCCCAGCCTGATCAGCCGGGTAAATTGGTCGGATAGTTGCTCGAGGGACGGGATCATTGCGGCGGCTTCACCACCGGCCAGCGCCGTTTGCCGGTGAGCTTCTGTTCCAGCGCCAGAATCCCTTCGATCAGCGCTTCCGGACGCGGAGGACAGCCCGGGATGTAGACGTCGACTGGGAAGAGTTGGTCGACACCCTCGACCACGGCATATTGGCCCGGGAAAACGAAGGGTCCGCCGGAGATGGCGCAGTTGCCCATGGCGATGACCCATTTGGGCTCCAGCATCTGGTCATAGAGGGTCCTCACGGCCGGAGCTATTTTCTTATTAACGGTGCCCGCTACGATCATCACGTCGGCCTGACGGGGCGAAGGCCGGAAAACCTCGGCGCCAAAGCGCGAGATGTCGAAGCGCGGACCGCCCGCGGCCATCATTTCAATGGCGCAGCAGGCCAGACCGAAGGTCAGGGGCCACAGAGAGTTGGCGCGGCTCAGGGCCAGCAGGTCGTCCAGTTTGGCGAATTTGACGATCTGGGAGGTGTCTACCGACGCTTCCATTCGAGAACTCCTTTCTTCCAGGCGTAGACGATCACGAGGGAGAGAATCCCCACAAACATGACCAGCTCGACGAAGTCCCGGATGACAAACTGCCGGTTGTAGACCAGCGCAACGGGGATCAGGTAGAGGACATCCACCGCGAACGCGACGAACACCAGGGCGTACAAGTAATAGACCGCGCTGTACCTGATCCACGCATCGCCAATGGGTTCCATTCCGCATTCGATGTACTGGCCGGTCTTGTTGGCGCAGTTGCGGGTTTTGCGGGCAGCCAGCAGGTGGACGACGATGAAAGGGCCCACTGCGAACACCAGTCCGCCAAGGCAAAAAGCGGCTACGTAAATCAGGTCACCTGCAAGCACATCGTTCATGTTGGCGATGGGAAGAAGGCATCTGGCGTGACGGCGGCTGACTGCATGGCAGCATAATCGCATGGAATGCACGACCAGGCAGCGCAAGCCTTGGCAAGCTTTGCGCATTTATTGCAACCTCAACACGTGCGCGATTCAGGTTTTGCTATTAGAAAGACTGCAATGCGGCAGCCAGCAGGGTCGTCCAACTAATACCCGGAGCCTCGGCCGGGACGATGGGTGGGGAAATATCATAATCGCTCCGCCCGGGTTATCCAGCCGCCGGCTCGCGGGCGGGACAAGCGCAGGGGTCGCGGCACCACGACCGGCCGGCCATGATCAACCGGCGCGAGTCTCCGCACCGCCCGGCCAGCGGGCGCCAAGGTAGCCATGGATTCCGGTCGCGGCTTTGCGCGCGTCGCGCACCGCCTCCAGCGCGGTACCGGGGCCCCGGACGATGTCGCCGGCCGCAAACACACCAGGCATATTGGTCATCTGGTTCGCATCGACCATCACGGAACCTGATTCGTCGGTCGCCAGTTGGTGGAAGGACTCAGAGCGCGGCAGCGGTTCCCGCTCAAAACCCAGGGCGAGGAAGATCCAGTCGGCCGGCAGTTCAAATTCGGAGCCGGGCACGGCCGTGAAGGCGCGGCGTCCATCATCCATCATCGCGCCGGGCGCGGTGCGGATGAGCCGCAGGCCGGAGACCGCGTTCCCCTCCCCGCCGAGCACCGCCGCGGGCGCGGCCTGAAAGACAAACCGGGCCCCTTCCTCGACGGCGTCCTCGTAGTCCCGGCGGCTGCACGGCATGTTCTCCTCGTTGCGCCGGTAAACACAGACGGCGTCGCGCGCCCCGGAACGGATGGCCGTGCGCACGCAATCCATCGCCGTGTCCCCGCCCCCCAGCACGACCACGCGCTTCCCCGCGACGTCGATCGCGGGCATCTCCAGCGACGAGCCGGAGTTCTTCTGGATGATGAAGGGGATGGCCTGGACCACGCCGGTGAGATCGGCGCCCGGCACCGCGAGCGGCCGCGCCTTCCTGGCGCCGAAGCCCAAGAAGACGGCATCAAACTCGGCCTGCAAGGCCGCCAGGGTGATGTCACGATCAAAGGTGACGCCCATACAGAACTTGACGCCGCGCCAGCGCAGAAGATCGATGCGGCGTTGCGCGATCGACTTCTCCAGCTTGAAGGCCGGGAGGCCGTGAATCTGCAATCCGCCGGGCAGTGACTCCGAGTCAAAAATCGTCACGGCATAGCCGCGCCGCGCCAGTTCGTCGGCGCAGGCCAGCCCGCCCGGGTTGGAGCCGATCACGGCGACACGCAGACCGTTGGGGGGCACGACACCGGCTTCAACCGCGCCGTGGGCAAACGCATAATCGGTGAGGAATCGCTCGATGGCCCAGATGGAAACCGGTTCCGCCCGCCCATCGAGGATGCACAGCCCCTCGCAGAGGCGATCCGCCGGGCAGGCGGTCACACAGACCTCGGGCAGATTGCTGGTGGAATGCACAATCGCCGCCGCCTCGAGGAACTGACCTTCGGCCGTGCGGGCCAGCCATTCGGGGATGTGACTGCCCAGCGGGCAGCCGGTCACGCAAACGGGCTCGGGACACTGGATGCAGCGGCTGGCCTGCTCACGCGCCGTGGCTTCATCGAAGAGCCCGTAGATCTCGAGAAAATCCGCCATGCGCTCGGCGCCCGAGCGCTTGGGCGGCTCTTTTCGGGGCAGCGCGCGCCACGCGTACTTGGCCTCGACGTTGGGCAGGGTGGCATCGCTCATCGCGCAGCAGGTGTGGACGAACAAGATTCCACAACTCGGTGAAACCCGCAAGTCTCCTGGGCACGCCAACCGGGGTGGAGCCGCTTGCGCTGGCGGAAAAAAATCGTAAATCAGCGCCCATGCTCCCCAAGAAGCCGTCCCGCCGCCGGTCGCCGCCGGTTCCCATCCGCGCCGTGGATTTCGTGATGTATTGCACGAAGAACATCCGTCGCACGCGCGCATTCTATCAGCAACTCTTCGGCCTCAAGAAAGGCGGAGAGTGGAATGATTTCTGGTCGGAGTTTTGCACCGCGCCCGTGACGCTCTGCCTCAACGGCCCGAGTTCGAAGCGGCGACCGTCATGGAACTGGCAGGGTTCCGCCTGCATCGCCTTGGCGGTGGAGGACGTGCGCCAGGCCGTCGCCGCCTGCCGCCGGCGCCGGGTCAAGATTCTCATCGAACCCGTTGAGACGCGCGTCTGCTGGATGGCGTGGATCGCCGATCCCGACGGCAACCGCATCTGCCTGCATTCGCGAAAGGATGGCACCGCGGGCTAGAGGATTTCGGATACCGGAT
>JBGOXZ010000284.1:0-4245 GCA_041479395.1 Opitutaceae bacterium | reverse complement strand
TGCGCTGGCTTCGTTGCTGGGCGACTGGGTGCTGAGCGAGATCGCCCTCGACGGTTTCTACGCGCACGTCGTGATCAACCAGGACAGCACGCTCAACTGCTCCGATCTGCTCGCCAAAGCCGGTGGGCCACCCGCCCCGCCCGCTGCTGCGAAGCCCGCCAAGCCGCCGCGACCGGTTCGCATCGGTCATCTCAAGATCAAGGAGGCCCGCGTTGAGTTTGCCGACAACAGCCGCGCGAAGCCGTTTCGGACGACCGTCGGCCCGCTCAGCTTTTCGCTCGACCAGTTCCGCACGGTCGGCGAACGCGGCGCCCCCTATCACTTCGAGGCGGTGACCGAGGCGGGCGAGAAGTTCACCTGGAGCGGCACGCTGAGCGCCGATCCGCTGCATTCGGCCGGTGAATTCGGCATCGAGAATCTCGCTCTGTCCAAATACGCGCCCTACGAGGAGCAGGCGCTCCGGGCGGACATCAAAGCGGGCCGGTTGACCCTGCACGGACGCTTCGAGGTCAGACTCGACGCCCAGAACCGCGTGCTGCGGCTGACCGACGGCGCGCTGAGTCTGCACGACCTCCGGATCGACGAGCGTGCGACTGGGCGGCCGGCGGTCGAACTGGCGGCGTTGGAGGTCACCGGGATCAATGCCGACGGCGTCGCGCTGAAGGCTGGCGTGGCCAGCGTCGCGCTGAGCGGCGGCCATCTCGCCGCCCGCCGCGAGAAGGACGGGACGCTGAACCTTCTCGCCCTGATCCCGCCGGCGGAGACGCCGCCCGCCGCCTCAGCGGTCCCCCGGCAAGCCGCCCCGCCGCCCCCGCCGCTTGATCTCACCGTGGGCGAGGTGACGCTGAAAGACTTCAAGGTTGACCTCACCGACTTGGCGGCGCCGCGGCCGGTGCAGCTTGGTCTGAGCAGCCTGCAATGCTCGCTGAAAAACGTCACCCTCGCCGAGGGCGCGGCGATGCCGCTGCAGCTGTCGCTGGCGTGGGCGCCCCACGGCACCCTGCAGGTCGAGGGCAGCGTGTCGATCAAGCCAGCCCTCCGGGTCACGCTCAAAGCCGAGGCCGCGGACTTGGCGATTCTGCCGCTCAGCCCCTATCTCGAGCAGTTCATCAACGCCCGCCTCACCCAGGGCGCGGTTTCGGCGTCCAGCCATCTGCAGCTCACGCTTGCCGATCATCAGCCGGCCGCCACTCTGGAAGGGGACGTGCGCGTGGAGAAACTCGGGCTGGTGGACGGCGCGCACTCGGAGGATCTGGCCGGATTCTCGGCACTCGCGCTCCACGGCCTCAAGGTCAGCACCGCCCCGCAGCTCAGCGTCGCGCTGGCCGAGGTGACGCTGGCGGGGCCGTATGCCCGGGTCATGATTGACCAGGACAAGTCGCTCAATCTCGCGGCGGTGGCGAAGCAAACCGGCACGGCGCCCGCCGCAACGAAGACCGGCGCAGCCGCGCCCCTGCCGAAGATCGAAATTGGCAAAGTGACGATCACCGATGGCGACTTCAGCTTCACCGACCGCTCGCTCGAGCCCAACGTGAAGATCGCGATGAACCAGTTCGGCGGCACCATTGCGGGTCTCTCCTCGGGAAACCTCGGCAAGGCCGACGTCGACCTGAAAGCCGCGGTCGACGGCGTCGGACCGGTGGCCATCACCGGCAAGCTGGATCCGCTCAGCGAGAACAAGTTCGTGGACCTCAAGGTGGATTTCAAATCGTTCGACCTGTTGCCGCTCAGCCCGTACAGCGGCAAATACGCCGGTTACGAACTCACGCGCGGCAAGCTGTTCCTCGACATCCAGGCCAAGGTGGCCGATCGCAAGGTCGACATGGCGAACGTCGTCACGCTCAATCAGTTCACCTTCGGCGCGCCGACCAACAGCCCGGATGCGATCCACCTGCCGGTGCGTCTGGGGGTGGCGCTCCTGAAGGATCTGGACGGCAAGATTGTCATTGATGTGCCGGTCGCAGGCAGTCTCGACGACCCCAGCTTCCGCATCGGCAAGGTGGTCTGGCGCGTGATCGGGAATCTTCTGACCAAGGCGGCCGTCTCTCCCTTCTCCCTGCTCGGGTCCATGTTTGGCGGCGGGGGCGACGAACTTGCCTATCAGGAATTCGCTCCGGGCGCCACGGTGCCGCTGCCGGCGGAGGGCCGGAAACTCGAGACGTTGGTGAAAGCGTTGACCAACCGGCCGGGCCTCAACCTCGATATCGAGGGCAACTACGATGCCGCCGCGGACACCTATGCGTTGAAGCAGCAGAAGCTCGCCGACCTGATTCGCCGCCAGATCTGGGAGGCGCGCCGGGGGGCCGATTCGAACATTCCGCCGCCCGAACAGCTGACCATGACGCCGGAGGAGCATGTCGCGATGGTGAAGAAGCTGTTTGATGAGAAGTTTCCGCCGGGCACGGAATTCGGCACGCCGCTGCCCACGCCACCCGCCGTGGCCCCGCCGCCTCCGGCGCCCCCGCCCGGTCTGGTGAAGCGCGTCGTGAACGTCATCACCTTCCAAGGCATGCGCCACCGGCGGGACGCGGAGAAAGAGCAGGCCAAGGCCGCCGAGGAATTGAAGGCGGCCACCGCGGCAGCCACCGCGGCGGCCGTGGCCGCCGGGCTGCCGCCCGAGGTGATGAGCGCGCGCCTCGTCGAGGCCATGGAAGTCAATGACAACGATCTGCGGGCGCTGGCCATGGCGCGCGCGGCGCAGGTGCGCGACTACCTGCTGACCACGGGCAAGATCGCCCCGGAACGGCTGTTTCTGGCCAAGCTGTCGGCGACGGCCTCCGCGAAACCAAACCAGGGCCCGCGGGTGTTCTTCGAGCTGCAGTGACCGACGGCGACGCGAGCGGAATCCCCACACCGATGGACCGGTTGGTTCACGGCGGTGTGCGCCCCGTCAGGTTCGACAGCCGGAATCTTGGTCAGTAAATGTCGTACACGAACCGCAGATAATAGGTGGTATCGAGCCTCTTGGCGTCATCGACGGGCTTCGACGTGTACTCATTGCTGACGCCGAGGCGCAGCGACCAGAGCTTGGAGCCGCCGAACGGCATCGAGACGTTGGAGTCGTGATCGATGATAAAGTTGCTGGTGTCCTTGAACGAGGGCACGTAGCTGAGGGCGTTGTGCATGACCGCCCAGGGTTTGAGGTCGACGCGGTGCACCAACCCCAGGTTGAGGCCCGCGGAGGCGTAGTTGGGTGTCGGCGGCACGGTGTTGTAGGTCTCATACCGGTAGGAGAGGCCGGCGCGGAACTGCAGATCCTCCTTCGGGCTGCGGACGGCGTTCCATCCGATGCCGCCGAGGGTGCTGACGCGCAGGGCGATGTCCTTCACGTTGTCCTGCATCAGCTCGCTGGAGACGTACCATGACCATACCGGGGAGAAAAAAGCACTGTATTCGACGCCGCCTTTGTACGCGTCTTCCGAGGTCTGGCCGTTCGCGACGCTGTGGTTGGCCGCGGCGTAGAACTTGAGCGAGTCGGTCGGCGTCTTGAGCGTGGCCACGGCGCCGACGGCGCCGGCAAAGCCGGTCGAGTTGCCGCTCTTGCCGGCGACGTCAGTCGTGACCTCGACGACCCAATGGCGGCGCAGGGCCACCACCTCGGGATCCTCGGCGCCCTGGCGCCAGGAAGACTTCACGCCTGCGATCGTCGTGGTGTAGCTGCCGCTGGAGCTGGAAACGATGAGGTCGGAATCCTTGCGGTCGACTTTGCCGAGCACCGTCGAGTTGTCCGTGGTCTTGACGAACACCGGTTCGTCCGTTTCGAAGCTGGAGACCTGGTCCTGCTTGATGGACAGATCGCCGGCAAATCCCGTGGAGACGGCAATGGTGCCGCCGGAGATGCCGGTGATCTTGCCGTGGATGACGGAGCCGTCCTTGAGCGTGATCGTGTCGGCTCGCGCCGGCCACGCGCCGATGCACACGGCCGCGAGGACCAAACCTACCATTTTGGCAATGGAGTCAGTTTTCATGGGAAAGGTTTATCGGGTGGTTTGGGGTCCGTAGCGTGGCGGGCTGATGGTCAAATCAGTTTCCGCTCTTCTCACGGACGGACCTCGTCATTTGGGTTCGGAAGCTGGACGGTCAGACCCGCGGACGGCGCGATGGGATCCCTGGAATGCGACTTGCCTGCGTCGCTGCGATACCCTGCTCGATAACCGGGGCGTGATCGTCTCGGTCGGCACCCATCCAGATGCGGGTGCGGCTGGCGTACTCCGGTCTGTGCTGGGCGGCTCAAGGCAGGCAGCC
>JBGOXZ010000283.1:0-4255 GCA_041479395.1 Opitutaceae bacterium | reverse complement strand
CTTTGCGCCATCGACAATCGCGACGCGCCGCCCGAGTGATGCCGCGATCCGCGCTGCGTTGAACCCGGCGCTGCCGCCGCCGATGACGATGAAATCGTATTGTTTCACCGGTACCATTTGACCACGGATTGCACGGATAAGAGCAATGAGCCATCCGTGCCAATCCGTGGTCAGAGCGTTTCTGTGTCGTCACCGCCCTTTCCCAAACAGCATGATTTGGATCGTCTTCAGGACGATGGAGGCGTCGAGCACGAAGGAGAAGTAGCGGATGTAGTAAAGGTCGTATTCCAGCTTGCGGAGCGTGTCGTCGAGGTTAGCGCCGTAAGGGTAGTTCACCTGCGCCCAGCCGGTGATGCCGGGCTTGACGAGGTGTCGGAAATGATAACAGGGAATCTCCCGCTCGTAGCGCTCGACGAGTTGGATCCATTCGGCGCGGGGGCCGATCAGGCTCATGTCGCCGCGCAGCACGTTCCAAAGCTGGGGCAGCTCGTCGCACCGCGCCGCGCGCAGCAGGCGGCCCACGGTGGTGATCCGGTTGTCATTGGGTCGCGTGTAGAGGTCGCCTTTCGCCGGGCTGGGGCGCATGGTGCGGAATTTGTAGATCTGGAACGGCACCCGGTTCTTCCCGACGCGCGTCTGCACAAAGAAGACCGGACCGCGGTCGCCCACCCAGACCGCGATGGCGCACAGCAGCAACAGCGGCGAACTCACGACCAGGCCCAGGAGGGCGAGCCCGATGTCACTCAGCCGTTTCAGGCGATTAAACACGGGATCGCGTGCGCTCTGAAAGCCCTCCTGGAAAAGCCAGGTCTGGTCGAGCGAGTAGAGGGGGATCTTGCGCCAATAAACCTCGTGATAGAGCTCCAGGGTGTAGGTGCGAATGCCGGAGAAGTGCAGCTCCATGAGTTTCTCCGACACGGCAAACGGCAGATCCCGGCTGGTCTGATGCAGGACGATCACTTCGATGCGGCCCGCGTATCTCTCCAGCAGCGGAGGCAACTGGTCGACCGCATGCATTTCCAATCCGACGAGGGGAGACATGCTCTCGTGGCTTTTGGTATCGGTGGCGACATAGAGCACCTCCTGGGTCGTGGCATTCTCGGCGCACATCTCCTTGAACTCGACGCAGCTGGTCTGGCTGCCGATGAAGACAATGCGCCGCTGCTGGCGCTCGCTCGCCACGCGCAAGGTCAGCCAGCGCCGGTAGCTGAGCGTGATCGGGGCCAGCGCCACGAAGCTCAGCGCGATCACCGCGCGGGACGACTGCAGGGAGTACTGGTCCTTGATGAAGACGAAGGTCACCAGCATCATGACCAGCAGGCCGGCCATGAGGGCGATGATGTGCTGGCTGGTGTACGACACGCTTCGCATGTCGGTGCGCGCCGAGTAGCCGTCGATCAAATGCACCGCCAGATAGAAGACCGCGGAGGGACCGAGCAGCGGGACGACGGCAAAGTCGCCGAAGATCATCACGCCGCGCAGCCACCCGATGAGGTGAAAGACCAGCACCACGCACAGAAAATCCAGCACCAACAGAAGCGCGGAAATCAGGCGGCGGTCAGTCATGTCCGGGGACAGTATGACGGGAACGGTGCCGTTGCGGCAAGCCCCGACCGGGTTGGGGCAGGCAGGAGTGGCGCGCGGCGCGCCTATCTCATCGCCAGCAACTCCATCCAGGCGTCGAGCGCGGCCGGCAGCCCGCCGGTGGCGCGCGCCCAACGCGCGGCGGCTTGGGCCATGGCATCGCGGCGGCCCGCATTCGCGCGCAATTCGCGCAGGCTGGCGGCGAGCGCCTGCGGTTCGTTGATGTCCACCGTGAGCCCGGCGCCGGTGCGGCGCACCGCCTCCGCCAGCTCGCACGCCGGCGGCCCGACGAAAAGGATCGGGCGGGCCACGGCGAGAATGCCGTAAAGCTTGCTTGGAAAGACGCAGCGCTCGCAGCCGGGGCGGAGCGTCACGAGATGAACATCACCCGCCGACAGGCTCTCGGCGAGCCGCACCCGGGGTTGCGGGGGCAGAAAACGGACGTTGGTCAGGTTCAGCTTCCGCGCCTCGTTTTCGAGCGCTGCGCGCCGCGGACCGTCGCCGACGAAGAGGAACATGAGACCGGGCTCGTCGCGCAATTGAGCGGCGGCCGCCAGCACCGGCTCGAGGGCGTGCACGCGTCCGAGATTGCCGGAGTAAGCGACGACAAATTTCCCTGCGAGGCCCCATTCCTGTCGCAGCGGGTTCTGATCCGCGGGCACGGGCGCCAGCGCGTCGCCACCCGGCGCCCAGTTGGGAATGACGCGCCGGTGCTCCGGTGAGATTCCGCGCTCGCCCACCAATCCGGCCATGTCACGGCTGATCGCCACGCACGTATGCGCGCTCCGCCACGCGGCATCGCGCCAGCGCATCCAGGGGCCGCTCAGGGCCGCCAGCAGCCGGCTGCCCGACAAGGCGAGGCTGATCTCCGGGTGGATGTCCTGGAGCCAGTGCACCAGGCGCGCGTTCGCCCGGCGGGCGACGGACGCGGCGATCGGCGCGAGCGCCGGCGGGTCGGTCATGGCGACGAGCCAGTCACCCGGCCGCACCCGTGCCCGCAGGGCGCGCCGGGCGGCGAGGGCAAACGTCACGTAATCGGCGGCCTTGGCGGCCAGGCCCCGACGACCCCAGCGCGTGGACCGCACGCGGACAATCTCCACTCCGTGCCGGGTTTCGCGATCAGGCATACCCGCGGTGCCGTCGTGGCTGGCGATCACCACCACCTGGCCACCGTGGGCCGCCAGGCCCTCCGCCAGGTCTGTGAGAAGCTGGGCCGTAGCCAGCTCGTCGGGCCAGTAATAGCGGTTGACGAAGACCACGCGCGGACGGGGCGGATCGCTGGTCATGGGGCGGCCGGCGCTCGTCGGCGGGCGCGGCGCAGTTTGATTTCGTCGGTGGCAAAACCCTCGTAGCGCGCCAGCAGCCTGCAATAGCGGTAGCCGGGCCTGCCGTCGAGGAAACCGGCGCGCAGCAGATATTGGTAGATGAAACGCAAAGCCGGCCGAGCGGGCAGATAGTAACTCAGATGTTTGAGCGCGCGGCGGCGCGCCAGCGCGGGCCCCGTCAGCAATGCACGTAGCGACCATCCCGTGCCCGCATCAGCCGCGAGAAAGGCCTCGACCTCCTCCCGGGCATAGCGACGGTGCTTGGCAAGCCATCCGTCGACGCCATCGGCCGAGAGATCGTGGAGGTAGTTCGCGCGCAGGCGGCCCATGCGCAGATGCGGCGCCTCGCGCTGGCCGTGACCGCTCTGCGCAAACTCGAAGCCGCGCGCCTTGACGAAGCGCGCCTGCCACGCGGGATAGTCCGTGCAGTGCGGGATCCAGCGGCCTTCCCACAGCATGCGGGGCGCCGCGTAGCAGCCGTCCAGCGGTTCATCGCCGCGATAGGCCGCACATTCAGCGCGCAATTCGGGCGTCATTTGCTCATCGGCGTCGAGATGGAATACCCACGGATGCCGGAACTCGATTGCCCGGTGGGCGTGGTTGCGCTGCTGCGCGAAGTCCTCAAACGGGTGGACGTACACCCGTGCGCCGGCCGCCCGGGCCGTTTCGGCGGTGCGGTCGGTCGAGCCCGAGTCGAGCACGACCACGTCGTCACAGCCCGCCACCGATCCGAGGCAGGCCGGCAGTTTGCGCTCTTCGTTTAGGGTCAGGATGAGGACGGAGAACATGGCGTCGAGATCACGCGTCGCCCACCGTGAGCTTGTGATAGCGCAGCGCGGCGAAGAAACAGAGCCAGAAGGCCTCCGTCACCGCCGGATTGGCAAAGGGAAATTCCACCACCGCATAGAGGGCAAGCAGCCCGCAGCCGGCCAGGAGGTATCCGGGCACCGAGCCGGGGCGACCCAACCGCCGGAGCAGGGTCAGCGGCACCGCGGCCATCAGAACGATCAACGCCGTGCCCACCACGCCGACCTCCGCCAGCGCCTGGAGCCAGTCCGAATGGGCCTGGGCGTAGAACGGCACCCAGCCCTCCACCGACACCTGCTGGTTGAAGATCTGGAAGACGGTCGCGTAGGTTCCGAGTCCCCAGCCGAACCAGGGCTTCTCGCCCGCCATGCGCCACGTGTCGGCGTAAAGCTGCTCGCGGCTGCCCAGGCTGCCCCGGAGGCGGACCTCCTGGATTTGTTCGCGGGTTTGGTGGACGCGGGTTTCGATGACGGGCCGGCCCAGCAGATAGATGCCGCCGATTCCGATCAGAAACACCACCACGGCCAGCATGGTGGGCG
>JBGOXZ010000282.1:0-4264 GCA_041479395.1 Opitutaceae bacterium | reverse complement strand
GTTTCGCGGGCACGCCGAACCCGTCGTTTACAGCAATCACTTCACCCGGATTCGCACCAAATCAGAGCGACTCGACCCCGGTTTTCTCGTGCGCTGGCTGAATCTCCAATGGCACAGAAAGGTATTCGAACGGCTGTGTGATCGCTGGATTGGCCAAAGCGCGGTGAAGAACGATCAGTTGCTCCCCCTTTGTCTTCCTCTCCCGCCGCTGGCGGAGCAGCGACGTATCGTGGCGGCGCTGAACGCGCAACTCGCCGCCGCCGCCCGCGCCCGCGCCGCCGTCGCCGCCCAGCTCGACGCTGCCGAGAGAATTGAGGTAGCCCTGCTGGAAGAGTTTTTCCCATCAGGCGAAAACGCGCTCGATCAACCTCTCGAAGAATTGCTGGCGGCGCCGCTCCGCACCGGCCTGTCGAAGCCGATGCTGCCTGCTTCGGAGTTCAGGTGTCTGACGCTCTCGGCGGTTCGCAACGGCGCGCTCGATTTTTCGGCCAGCAAACCGGTGGACGTCACGAAAGCCGAGGCCGAGGCAAACCGTGTCAAGCAAGGCGCCTTCTACGTGGTGCGCGGCAACGGCAACCGTGAGCTGGTCGGTCGCGGAGCTCTCTCCCCCGCCGGAACTGAAACCGGGATGACGTTTCCCGATCTCCTTTTCGAGGTCGTGCCCGATGCCGGGCGGCTGCTACCGGATTTTCTTCGCTGGGCCTGGGATTCGCCGCGCGTGCGCCGCCAGATTGAGGACAAGGCGCAGACTTCGGCCGGCATCTACAAGATCAACCAACGCAATCTCCGCCAAATCCGTGTGCCCGTGCCCCCGCCGGCTGAGCAGGCCCGCCTCGTGCACGAGTTGCAGGCGCGCGGCGCCGCCACCCGGCGGCTGATCGGGGCTTTACAGGAGAAACGGGACGCGCTGGATAGCCTGCCCGCCCGGCTCCTCGCGTCCGCCTTCGACGCGGCTCCAACGCACCATGGCCAAGAAAACCAAGAAGCTCACCTCGCAGTCATCCGTTAATTCCGCGGTCAAGGCGATCTGCGACATCATGCGCCGGTCGAATTGCGCCGGCGCGCTCAAATACGTGCCGGAGCTGACGTGGATCCTCTTCCTGCGCATCCTCGACGAGCGGGAGGAGCGCGAGACGGCGGAGTCGGAGGCCGTGGGCCGGGCGTTCGTGCCGGCGCTGGCGGCGCCTTACCGCTGGCGCGACTGGGCCGCGCCCAAGTCGCCGTTGCGCGACCCCGCGCAGGGCGGCACGCCCGACAAGGTATGGAAATTCGTGCACGAGGACCTGCTGCCTACGCTGCGCGGCTTCGGCGCGGCCGAGCGGCCGGCCTCCGCCCGCCAGCGGCTCATCGCCCAGATCCTGAGCGGCACCGAGCACAGCCGCGTCGACTCCGCCAAGAATTTCTGCGACGTGCTCGACAAGGTGCACGAGATCAGTTCGGAGGCAGTCGTCCAGACGCACGTGTTCACCCTGTCGCAGGTTTACGAGGGACTGCTGTTGAAGATGGGCGAAAAGGGCAACGACGGCGGCCAGTTCTTCACCCCGCGCGAGGTGATCCGGGTGATGGTGCGCACGGTCGGGCCGCGGATCGGTCAGACGGTCTACGATCCCGGCTGCGGCACGGGCGGCTTCCTCGCGCAGGCCTACGAGCACATGCGCGCCCAGGCGCAGAAACCGCAGGACCTCGACACGCTCAAGCACGCCACCTTTTACGGCCGGGAGAAGGACAACGATACCTACCCCATCGCGCTGGCCAACCTCCTGCTGCACGGCATCGACGAGCCGCACATCTGGCACGGCAACACGCTCACGGGCGGGGCGGCCTACGACCGGCTGTTCGCCGGGGCGCCGGAGTTCTTCGACGTGGTGTTGATGAACCCGCCCTTCGGCGGCAAGGAGGGCAAGGCGGCGCAGACGCATTTCGAGTTCCAGACCGGGGCCACCCAGTGCTTGTTTCTCCAGCACGTGCTCCGGGTGATGCGGCCGGGCTCCACTTGCGGCATCGTCCTGGACGAGGGGCTGCTCTTCCGCACCAACGACCGCGCGTTCGCCAAGACGAAGCAGAAGCTGCTGGAGGATTGCGACGTGTGGTGCATCGTCAGCCTGCCGGCGGGCGTGTTCCTGTCGGCCGGGGCCGGCGTCAAAACCAACCTGGTATTCTTCACCAAGGGGCGGCCGACGGAGAAAATCTGGTACTACGACCTCTCAGCGGTGAAGGTGGGCCGCAAATCACCGCTCACGCTGAAGCATTTCGAGGAGTTTGAGCAGCTGTGGGCCACGCGGGGTGACAGCGACCGCAGTTGGACCGTCGATTTCGCCGCGCGGCGGGAGGCGGCGCAGACCGCGAAGGAGCCGTTCGAGGAAAAGGCGGCCGACCTCAGCGAACAGATCGAGCTACTCGAGACCGAACTCAAGCAACGGCGTAAGGCGCAGCCCAATGATCCGGTTGTCGCCGAGCTGACGACACGAATCGCCACCCTCGCCAAGGAATCCCGCGAAGCGCTGGCTAAGGCGCAAGAAATCGAGTTCGCCGTTTACGACATAAAAGCCGTAAACCCGCACGCGAAGCCGGACGAGGATACGCGCACCTCGCAAGAACTGCTGGACTTCATCGCCTTGAAAGGGAGAGAAGCCGACGCTGCACTCGCAGAGCTCGCGTCATTCCTGCGCTAAACATGGATTTAGCATGCCGTTCTTCGTTGGTGCGGTCTTGCGGCTGGGGCCGAGGGTAGCTGCCGGCCGGCAGCGATGCTCTGCTGCCGTCGCATCTGTTGACTTCGCCCGGCGCTGTTCCTTTGTTACTCGCTACCATCGCTCCTTTTCTCCCCTATTCCCTGATTCCTTCGCTCTATCCTCCCATGTCCTGGTCCCGATTCAAACAAGTCTACTATCACCACAGCCCGCTCGGCCTGTCGCTCGACATCAGCCGCATGCCGTTCCCCGACGATTACTTCGACTCGATCGAGCCGAAGTTTGAACAGGCGTTCACCGACATGGCCGCGCTGGAAAAGGGCGCCATCGCCAATCCGGATGAGAACCGGATGGTCGGGCACTACTGGCTGCGCGCGCCGCAACTGGCCCCGACCCCGGAAATCACCGAGGCCATCACCTCGACCCTGGCCGAAATCAAAACCTTCGCCGCCCGGATCCATCGGGGTGAGATCAGCGGTCCCGCCGGCAAATTCCGCGAGCTGCTCGTCATCGGCATCGGCGGCTCGGCGCTCGGCCCCCAACTGGTGAGCCACGCCCTAGGCCGCGCCAAAGGCGCGCGGGACCGGCTGAGTGTCCATTTCTTCGACAACACCGATCCGGACGGCATGGATCAGGTGCTCAAGGACATTGGCAGCAACCTCCGCCGGACATTGGTGGTGGTCCTCTCCAAATCCGGCAGTACGCCCGAAACGCGCAACGGCATGTGCGAAGCCATCGCGGCTTTCCGAGTGGCGGGCCTCGACTACCCAAAGCACTTCATCGCCGTGACCGGCGCCGGATCGAATCTGGATCAGATCGCCCAGCAGGAAGGTTGGCTGGCGCGCTTCCCGATGTGGGACTGGGTGGGCGGCCGCACCTCGGAGCTTTGCGCCGTGGGCCTCCTGCCCGCCGCGCTTCAGGGCATCAAGATCGACCAGTTGCTGGCCGGCGCCGCCGCGATGGACAAGGTCACCCGAAAATCCTCGGTCCAGGAGAATCCAGCCGCGCTCCTTGCCGCGATGTGGTACTGGGCGACCGGCGGCCGCGGCGCGCGCGACATGGTGGTGCTGCCGTACAAGGACCGCCTGCTGCTTTTCTCGCGCTATCTCCAACAGCTCGTGATGGAATCCCTCGGCAAGGAGCTCGACCGGCAGGGCAGCGTCGTCAACCAGGGCATCGCCGTCTACGGCAACAAGGGCTCCACCGACCAGCACGCCTACGTGCAGCAGTTGCGCGAGGGGGTGAACAATTTTTTCGTCACGTTCATCGAGGTGCTGCGCGACCGCGAGGACGCCAGCCTCGAGGTCGAGAAGGGCGTGACGAGCGGCGACTATTTGCAGGGCTTCCTCCTGGGCACGCGGGATGCGCTCAGCGAAAAGGGACGTCATTCCATCACCCTCACGATTCCCGAGGTGTCGCCGCGCACCCTCGGCATGCTCATTGCCCTCTACGAACGCGTGGTCGGCCTCTACGCCTCGCTCATCGGCATCAACGCCTATCACCAGCCCGGCGTGGAGGCGGGCAAGCAGGCCGCTGGCGGCGTCATCGCGCTCAAGCTGAAGCTCATCGCGGCC
>JBGOXZ010000281.1:0-4280 GCA_041479395.1 Opitutaceae bacterium | reverse complement strand
TGGCCGCGCTGGTCGGGCTCGCCTGCGGGCTGGGCCCGGCCTGGCTGGCAACGCGACGCGATCTGTCGGCCGACCTGAAGGCCGGCGCGGGCCAGGCGGAGCCGACGCGGTCGCGGCTGCGGACGGTTCTGCTGCTCGCGCAAATCAGCGCTTCGCTCGTGCTCCTCAACGGCGCGGGACTTTTTGTGCGGACGCTGCAGAAACTCTCCGCGATAGATTTCGGCTTCGCGACGGAGAACCTGCTGCTCGTGCGGCCCGACTTGAGCCTCGCCGAATACCCGGAGAAGCGTGCGGGCACTTTCCACCAGCAACTGACCGAACGGCTCGCTGCGCTGCCCGGAGTACAGTCCGTGAGCCGGGCCGCCCAGTTGCCGCGCGGCAACAACGGCTTCTGGGGGACGCGGCAGGTCGTGCCGGAGGGTCGCGATCCGGCTGCGAACGATGCCGGCGTCGTGGTGGAATACAACGAAGTGGCGCCGGATTATTTCGCCACGCTCGGGGTTCCCCTGCTGCGCGGGCGCGAGTTCACGGTGCGCGACACCGCGTCGGCGCCCCGCGTGGTGATCGTCAACGAAACTCTGGCGCGGCGGCTCTGGCCGGGTGAGGATCCCATCGGCAAACGCCTGCGATTTGGCGGCATGGGGCTGGGTCCTTTCCATGCAGTGGTGGGTGTGGCGCGGGATCTGTGCACGTTTTTCCGGGAGGAAAAGCCACCGCCCCAAGTTTACCTTGCGCTTGATCAAAGCCAGAACACGGACGCGCCGCTCCTCGTGCGCTTGCGAGACGGCGGACGGGCGATTGCCGCCCTGATTCAGAACGAACAGCGCAAGCTGGATCCCGGTTTGCCGCCGGCGACGATCGAAAGTTTCCGCGCCGTCCTCGCCCAAGAGCAATCCGACGACCGGATGTATGCCCTCCTGGCCAGCCTGTTCGGCGGCGTGGCGCTAGCGCTCGCGGCGTTCGGACTCTACAGCGTGCTGGCCTATGCCGTGGCTCAGCGCACCCGCGAGATCGGCGTGCGGATGGCCCTCGGCGCGCAATCGAGCGACGTGCTGCGGCTCGTAATGCGTGAGGGACTGGCCGTGACGGCGGCCGGCGTGGGCCTCGGGCTGGCGGTCAATCTCGGCCTTCTGCGCGTCATCGCCAGCCAGCTCTACGGCGTGACCGTGTTCGATCCGGTCGCGTCCACGGCGAGCGTGGTGATCGTGGTCGGAGTGGCGCTGCTCGCCTCCTACCTGCCGGCCCGGCAGGCGACCCGCGTGGATCCGTTGGTGGCACTGCGAGCGGAGTAGCGGCCGCAGATTGGTGCGGGCATTCCGGATTGGCGTTGGCGGAAAACGCAGTTGGGACGACGAAACCTGATCCTTTTTACCGGCGGATATCGCACGAATGGACGGAGTCCGATCCTGCGCCACGGCAAGGGCCGGCGGGCGAGATCCAAGGCGAACGTCCATGAAACCAACCGCCCACCCCTTCACTCCCCGGCTTGCCGTTTCGAGGCGCGAACAGCGAAGGCGGGCGCCATTGGCCGGCTCAATGGCCCGCGTCAAATTTTTCAATTAACGGATCCTCCACGAGATCGCGTATGCTCGGCGCGTACTACTCGCAATCCGCCAACCTCATATGACGCAGGCGCCGCAGGGAAAAGCCCCTCTTCCTCCCACCCTTCAACCTTACCCCGCCATGATCGAATGCATCATCGTCCTCGTGCTGCTGAACCTGCTCGTCGCCACCGACCCCGGGCCGGGCGAGTCCATGGCTCCACACCGATCCTCCCGCGAAACCTTTCACTAAAGACCCCAAAAACCGTGCATGAAAGGCGACTCCATGACCCTCCCAAACCCATTCGCCCGCTCGTCCTTCAGAACCGGCTTCCGCTTGGCCGTCGCGATGCTGACCATAGTCAGCGTACTGCTTTCCGGCTGCACCACCCTGCGCAGCGTGCCGCTGCCCGCAGCCGGACAACCGGGCCAGGCCGTGACGGTGAAGGTCGGAGACGATGTGCAGGTGCAACTCAAGAGCGGAGAAGCACTCGCTTTCAAAATCACGGCCATCGAGCCCGATGCGCTGGTCGGGAAGAAGGCGCAAAATGGCGGTGATGTGCGAACGAGATTTCAGGACATGACGGGCCTCCGGGTGAAGCGGGTGGATCCAGTGCGCACCGGCGCCGCGGTGCTCGGCGGGGCCGCTGTTCTCGCGGTGGTAGCCCTTCTCGTCGCGGCGGCCTCCGGCGGCATCGCGTTCATGCCGGCTGGGCCGTCTTGAGAAGAGAACCTTCGCCATGGACTCGACTCCCACGGCGCAAAAGAGGGGCATCAAGTTTTTCAATTAGCGGACCAACGCACAAATCTGGTATTTTCCACGCCACCGCGAGATTCCCCCACCCCATCCAGCGCCGCACCTCCCGGCAAACAACTAACATGAACTCGCCACGCTTCCCCCGCCGACAGATTGTTTTGCTCGGCCTCCTGGCGCTTGCGCCTGGAGTCACCCCCGCCCAGGAAATCATCCAACTCGAGAAATTCGAGGTCACCGCCCAAAAACGCACTCAACGCATCGAGGATGTGCCGATTCCCCTCACCGCCTATACCGGGACGTTCCTCGACCTGACGGGCGTCAGCGACTTCAAATCGCTCGCCCCGTTCGTTCCCGGTCTCTTCATCCAGGAGCAGTCGCCCAACGATCCCGGCATCAACATCCGCGGCATCACCAGCGACAGCGGCGACCCCCGCGACGAGACGCGGGTCTCGATTTTTCAGGATGGCGTCTCCATCAGTCGCTCGCGCGCCAGCGTGGTCGAGTTGTTCGACCTCGAACGCATCGAGGTGCTGAAGGGGCCGCAGGGTACGCTCTTCGGCCGCGGCGCCGAGATCGGCGCCATCTCCATCATTCAGAACAAGGCCAAGAACGAGACCTCCGGCAGCCTCGCCCTCGGACTCGGCAACTTCCATGAGCGCCGCGTCTCCGCCTACTACAACGCTCCCCTGATCTCCGACCTCCTTGTCGGCCCCGTCCTCGGCCGCATGGCCTTCGTCTACAACGCTCACGACGGCACGATTCCCAACCTCGCCGATGGTTCCCGGCTCAACGGCAAGAAAACCACTGCCATCCGCGGCTCGCTCCGCTGGGAGATGAATCATGCTGGACCGGCTGTGGCCGACCATCCGGGCACCGTCGACCTGATTGTCAACTGGCAGCACGACCGCCCGCCGGGCACTTCGTTCAAGAGCGGCGTCATTCCCACCTCGCGCGGAGACACGAATCCCTTCACCGCCGCCGAGCTCAACCGCGGCCGGGACCTCTACACTGACCGCACCGTGGCGGGCGTCACCGCCATCTTCGACCGCAAACTCAACGACGTGTGGTCCTATACCAGCATCACCGGCTGGCGCGCATACGACGCCTTTGAAAACTTCGATGCCGACGGCTCGCGCCTCTACCTCCTCGAATTTGCCGAGGACGCCGACGGCCGGCAGTTCAGCCAGGAGCTGCGGTTTAATTTCAAGAGCGGCGATCGCTTGACCGGTTTCGTCGGCGCGAGCTACTTCAACGAAAGCGGCGCGGCGCGGGTGCCGTTCTACACTGACGAGCGCCAGCTCTGGCCGTTTCTTTCCGGCTCGTTCCGCGCCAGCCTGCTCGGAGCCGGGGTGCCGGCGATGCTGGTCGACGTGGCCTCGCCCGCGCTCAACCCCTTCGTGCCGCAGGCCACGCTGCCGGTGACGTTTGTCGCCTTCAACAATCCCCTGCTCCCGCCCCAGCTCCAGGCCCTCGCCGGGCTGGCCGGCGCACCGCTGCAGCCCCATCACACGGACCAATACATCCAGTCGGGCCGGACGCGGGCCTTCGACGTGTTTCTCGACGGCACCTGGCGCCCGACCGCCAGACTTGAATTCACCGCCGGCCTGCGCGTGACCCGCGAGGACCTCAGCTCCGGTTACGAGGTGCTTAATGGCACGCCGCCCACCACGCTCGGCTTCATCGTTAACGCCATCCCCGGGTACCCCTATTATCCCTCGGGCGGCAAACGGGAGGCGGCCGACACCGCCACGGCCTGGGATGGCCGGGCCATCGCGCGCTATGAGTTCTCCAAGAAATTCAACGCCTACGCCGGCGTCGCGCGCGGCCGCCGGCCGGAAAGCTTGCTGGTCGACTCCACGACCACTACGACCGCCCGCGAAGAGGTGGTCTGGAATTATGAAGCCGGCATCAAAGGGACACTCGCCCAGCGTCGCGTGCAATACCAAGCCTCGGCGTTTCAGTACGACTACCAGCATTTCCAG
>JBGOXZ010000280.1:0-4307 GCA_041479395.1 Opitutaceae bacterium | reverse complement strand
CCACGACAAGATTGGGAATTAATCCCTCCAGACCTTTGCGGGCGTTGCGTCCGTTGCGTGAGGTCCAAGAACTCCGATCCGGACTTCGTCGCCGCTCGCGAGGATTTTGACCTACAGTAGTACAAAAGAAATCGTTTCTCGGTGCAACCGGAGGCGATCTCTTGTGCACTTTGAGTTCCTTCGTGGCTAGGAACTCTGGCCGCTGCGGAGCACCGGATCGCGGCTCCCCAAGCCCGTGTTTTCCCGATCTGGAGGGCTCGGTGCCACCCGAGCCGCGGCGGACCGTTCTGCCGTACGGCAGAACGCCCTCCATCAATATATCTCATCCGACTTGGAGGCTCCAGGCGGTTTGCCCTCCAAGGTGGATGAGCCTCACTGCGGATTGCGCACGAGATTGATGACGTCGGTCGGGTTGAGCGTGCTGGCGCGCGCCTGCACGTCGCCCGCATGGCGGCCGAACAGCCCCTTCCCTTCCGCGAGCAGGCGGGCATAGGTGTCGCGGAGCACGGCGGTCTCCATCTTGCGGCCGCCGGCATAGTACCGGTTGGCGAGCTGCCCGATGGCGTAGGTGCCCGCGAACGCGAAGGCCGCCTCGGTGCCGGCGCCCACAATCAGCCGGCCCGGGCCCCCGAGCAGACACCCGGCGAGCCCGCCGAGGATTCTGCGGGCGGCATTCTCCACCGCCTGCGCGGCGAGTCCCACCCCGGCGGTGGCCAGGAAGTCGCGAATGTGTCCGCGGTCGAGCGCGTAGCCGTATTTCTTTCCGATGCGAAAGACCATGCGCATCTGCAGCGGCACGATCGCCATGGTGGCGAGGCCGTGCGGCAGGAGCTCCAGCGCGCCGTTGAGGATCGAATAATTGATGATCATCTTGTCGATGGCCTCGGTGTCCACGGGCTCGAGCAGCGGCGGCGAGGCGGCGGCGCCAGGATTCAGCGCCGCGTGCAGGGAGTCGAGGAACGCGCGCTCCTTGTCATTGAGCATCCCGTCCGCCTCGCACACGCCGGCCGCCATGTCGTAGGCCATGGTGCGCGCCTCGGGCGTGGCGAGCTGCGCGGCGACCTCGTGGAGCGGGCGCCGGCGGGCGACGACATCTTGGTAGATGTCCCAGAGATTGATCCCCGCATCGGGGCCAAAGCTCTCCGCCATGCTGCGGAGGGCGGTGCGCTCGACCTCGCTGTTCTCGCCATCGGCGAAGGCAGCCATCATGGCGATCGTGAGCACGGCTTTCTGTTCGGTAGTGTTCATGTTGGATTCTGCGGTTGGAGCGGGTCACAGCGGACACAGAGATTCGGATTGAGTTCACCGAGCGAGTCCAAGCCACTGCTGGACACTGATCGGGCGCTGTGAACTCGGGGTCGGCGCTCTGTCATCGCGGTGTCGTGCTTCTGCGCATTGTGGTCCATTGCCGGAAGGACTCTGCCACACCGCCGGAAGTTGCAGCAATTACGATTGGCGGCGATGTTTCCACACCCCGTGATCGCGGGCAATGGCGATTGAACATGCGTCCGACCGAGCTGAAGCTGGTCATGACGCCGCTTTAGGGGTTCAGATACCATCCGAAAATCTTTATAGAAATCGTAGGGACGCAGGCTTGCTGCGCCCGTCGCGAAAGCGCCGTGTTCGTCCGGCGTTCTGCTCGCCAGCAGAACCTGCCGTGCCGTCGCCATGGCAAAAGCTGGTCGCGCCCCCCGAAATGGGCGCAGCTCTGCTGGCCAGCAAAGCGCCCCTACGATTCTCCAGCTCAACCTGCACGGAGTGCAGGTTCCACCATGCAACCCCCGGTTGGCGTGCCGGCGGTTCAGCCTTGCTTGATCGTGGACTGGATCTGCGCCAGCAGAATCATCAGGGCCTGGGCCTGGTTGGCCACCTCGGGGATGTTCTTCGCCCGGGCCGCATCGCGCAATTGCTGCGCGACCTGCAACGAGTTGTTCAAGGCGGCCGCGACCAGCCGGGGTTGGTCAAACCGCAGGATGCGCGCGTCGGCGCTCGCGTCCGAGGCCGTTTGATCCAGCAAACTGGCGCCCGCCGCGAGCGTGGCGGAACGGCTCGCGAGATCGTCGAGCACCGCCTGCGTGACCTGCCCGCTCAGCCGGGGGGAAACCGCCTTGATGGCGTCGACGATGGGATCGAATTCCGCGGTGTTCGGCAGCGCGTCCATGAGGTCGTTCAACTGCGCCTGGACCTGCACCAACTGGGTGGCAGACAGGGCGGGACTGACGGATTGAATGATGGCGGTGAACCTAGCCTGGGCTTCCTGGAACGTCATAGCGTTGCCTTCGCTTTCTTTTCGTTTCTGAACTCATTGATCAACGTGTCCAATTCCTGGGCGCGCGCCGCGAGCAAGACCAGATTCGGGCCGCGGTTTTCTTGAATGGCCTTGACGAGTTCATGGTGGGCGGCGGCCCAGGCGTCGATTGCCTTGCCCACGACGGCATAGAAGCTTTTGCCGGCCGCCAGGGTGTCGTCGAGCTGGCTTTTCTCGGCCCGCAAGGCGGCCAGATCGGGCTCCAAGCCGGCGAGCAGGCCGTCGAGCCGCGTGAGTTCCGCCCCGGCGCTGACGTTCGAAGGATCACCCGCCACGATGGCTCGTTGTGCCTTCTGCTTTTCCCGGAGCGGGGTGTAGAGTCGCTCCACCTCGCGCAGCGCCGGGGAGGCGGAAGTCATGAGCTGGTTCAGTGTCTCGGACTCGAACTCGGCCGAAAGGGCGACGAAATCCTGCTTCAGCAGGTCGGCCATCACCTGGAGGGCCGGGTCGGCTGATTTCACGGCGGAAGCCATATCGTGCCACGCCTTGACCTCCACCCCGGCGCTCACGGCAAAGACCACCAGGTCGCCCGCCGCGTTGGAGCTGACGTTGACGCCCGGGATCGCCGCGGCGAGGTGGCGGACCGAGTCCACGAGGGCGGTGGCGTCGGCCTTGCGGTTGGCGGAGGCGTCGTTGATGGCTGCGAGCGACTCGCTGTAGACGAGGATCGCATCGGCGGCGGCACGGCGCGAGGCCCACAGCGCCACGAGCTTGTTGGCGGGGTGCTCGGGCGCGCCGGGCGCCACCAGCGTGCCGTTCACCATGACCGACTGCCGGGCGAGCGGAGCGATCGCCATGTCGCCGCCCTGATTGATGCCGCTCACGATGGTGGCGCTGGCGGCCGCGAAAGGCTTCAAATCCGGCGTCTGGCATCCGGACAGGACCAGTGCGAAGGCAAGGCCGGCGAGAAGCCGGGATTTCAGCGGGGCAACATGCATGTGAGTGAGGATGCTCCGGCCGGAAAGTGCGTGCGCTTCAACCAAGGGAGCCGGCCAGGCAACGCGTGAAGTTAAGCAGGCCGTCTCAGCCGTCAAATTTTAGTTCGCGTGAAACGCAGAAGGCAAAAGGTGGAAGGGAGAAGGCACAAGGCAGACGTAAGCACCCAGCTATCCGTTTATCCGTGCGGGCTGCCGCGCGCCGACTGGAGGAAATCCGCACGGAGCAAGTGCGGGTTCCACCTGCCCCGCTTTCGCAGCCCGCTAAGCCGTGTCCATGCAGTTGAATCTGTAGGGCCGCGCCTTGGCGCGTGCCGTTCACTCGCAAGCACCGGCGCGGACCAAGGTCCGGCCCTACAACCGAACGGTGACGGAGGTCGCGAGTGAGTCTGTCGTGCAACTGCATCGTTCCGGCTACGGTTGACCGACGTCTGCCGCGGGGCGGGCGCGCCAGACGCGAAAGTGCCTGATCTCGACGCGACTGTGGACGGTGCGGAATCCAAACCAGCCGCGGGTAAGCGGCTGCGGATCGAGGTAGTCGAAGAACAGGCGGCCGTCACGGAAGTACCGGGCCCGGCCGCCCGCGGCCACGAGCGTGATACGATACGTCGTGTTGCCGCGCAGCAGGAACGCCGCGGCCTGGAGGTCGTGCTCCGGCAACAGCGGACGCGCGCCGGTGCCGGTGTAGCGCCGGAAGCGGGTCGTCGTGTTGGTGTTGCCGCCGCAGCCGGTGTAGTAGAGGCGGAGCGCATCGTAATCGACAAACGCGCCCGTGCGGCGCGCCGTGGTGGCGAGCACGCTGCCGTCGGGAGCCGCGGGATCGGTCGCCATCCAGAAGCAGTTGAGGTCGGAGACGCGATCGTGGGGACCGCCGCGGTCCAGCACGGTCGCTTCGTAGGCGATGATGACCGGGGCCGCGAGTTCGGGACGGAACCAGACGGTCCAGCCGCCCCCTTTCCTCTTCGAGAGCCAGATCATGGCCTTCCCCGGCTCGATCGAGGATCAATCCGTCTGCTCGATGGTCGCCTGGAGGCCGAAGCCGTGGAGGCGCGATACATAGTATT
>JBGOXZ010000279.1:0-4336 GCA_041479395.1 Opitutaceae bacterium | reverse complement strand
GGGAGCAGGCCATCCGCCAGGCGCTGGGCGCGAGTCGCGGGCAAGTCGCCGCCCAGATCGTCACGGAAACGCTGGTGATCGCCCTGACGGGCGGCTTGCTGGGGCTTGGGGTCGGGACCGCGGCGGTGCGGGCCCTGGCCCTGGTGGGCGCCGACCGCCTTCCGCTCGGTAGCTCGATTTCGTTTGACCTTCCCGTCGTCGCCACCGCCCTGGCGGGCGCCGGGGCCGTCGGCCTGCTGCTGGCGCTGCCCATTTTCTGGTTCAACGCGCACGCGAGCCTAGCCCCGGTGCTCAACACCGAATCCCGCGGCGGCACCACCACCCGGGGGACCCATCGGCTGCGGCATGCGCTGATTATCGCGCAGATCGCCCTCGCGTTCATGCTGCTGGCCGGGGCCGGCTTGCTCGGGGTCAGCTTCGAGCGGGTGCTGGCGGTGCGACCCGGCTTTCAACCGGACAGTGTGCTCACCGGCCGGTTGTCGCTACCCTGGACCAACTACCGCGAGGACGCCAAACGGCTCACGTTCGCCGACCGCCTGTTGATCGAACTGCGCGCCCTGCCGGGCGTGAAATCCGTCGGACTCTGCACCTCACTGCCCTTCAGCGGCGACATGAACAACAACGCCATCTTTGTGGAGGGTTACACGCCGGCGCCGGGCGATTCCATCCAGGCGCACTACACCTACCTGGTCGCCGGCGACTATTTCGCCGCGCTTGGCATTCCCCTGAAGGAGGGGCGGCTGCTCAACGCGGCTGACGTGCAATCGAAGGTTCGGAACTGCGTGGTGGACGAGGATTTTGTCCGGCGTTACTGGCCCGGCCGCAGCGCGCTCGGGCACCGCCTGTCCAACGGGCCGCAGGGGGCGCCCGACGCGCGCGAGTACACCGTCGTCGGGGTCGTGAGCAGCGTCAAGCAGGCCGACCTCACCGACCAACGGGCGACCGGCGCGGTCTATTTCTCCTACGGGGAAAAAGACGCTCCGCTCGGGCAATGGGTCGCGGTGCGCACCGTGCTGCGGCCGGAGGCGGCCGGCCCCGCCATGCGGCAGGCCGTGCTGCGGACCGATCCGTCCCTACCGCTCGATGATCTCAAGACGATGTCCACCCGGATCGACGACAGCCTCGTGGCGCGGCGTTCGCCGATGCTGCTGGCGGCCATCTTCGCCGGCGTGGCCCTGCTGCTGGCGGCCATCGGAATTTACGGCGTGCTGGCTTACGCGGTGGCCCAGCGGCAGCGGGAAATCGGCGTGCGCATGGCGCTGGGGGCGATGCCCGGTCAGATTCTGCGCCAATTCCTTTTGCTCGGCGCCGCGCTGTTGACCAGCGGCACGGTGCTGGGGCTCGTCGGCGCCTGGTTCGTCGGCCGGGCCATGAGCGGCATGCTCTTTGGCGTCGCTCCGGCGAATCCAGTGGTGCTCGGTGGCACCGCGGTCATGCTGGGCGTTGTCGTCTTGCTGGCGTGCTGGTTGCCGTCGCGGCGCGCCGCGCGCACCGATCCCATGGTTGCCCTGCGGGCGGAGTGATCATCCCTCCGGCGGGGGCGGAGCACCGGGCCGGCCGTTGGTTGCGGCCGTCCCGGCTGGGAGCCGGTTGCTCTTGCCGCCCTCGCTTGCGGCACTTGTCAACTATTAGTTGACAGATTCTTGAGCACGATCTTGCCGGCTACGCCGCAGCCGTGTGCGAAAGCTGACCGCGCCCGTAGGGAGAGGGCGCAACTCCGCTGGCCAGCAGAGCTCCCCACAACCATCCGGTCGGATGGGGTCACCGGGCCGGCCGTTGGTTGCGGCTCGCCCCGTCAGCTACCGTCCCGGCTGGGAGCCGGTTGCTCTTGCCACCCTCGCTCCCGGTCACTTGTCAACTATTAGTTGACATCAACCGTGGCGCCGGCGCGTGCGTGGCTGCTCCCGCAAGGGCCGTGGGAGGATGGGGGATGCGCAACAATTCCTGAATCCAGCGCCGGTGCGGGCCGGAGAGGGCGAGTTGGTCCAGTTTCGCCAGCGGCGTCCAGCGCAGGGCGGGGCGACTCGCGAGCCGGCGGCGTTGCGCGCTGGTCAATGTCGCGGCGTGGATGGACTCGGTGATCTGATGGTTCGTGAAGCCGCGCTTCTTCCGCGCCAGCAACGGAGACGCGCGCACCGCCGCATCATCCAGTCCCAGCTCGGCGGGCGTTGGCAGTTCGTGGAGGGCGGCGAGCCGGCGCGCACCGGCCGCCGCACGGTACAGCAGCAGGCAGCCGTGGTGTCCGCACCAGACGCGGAGCACGGCGCGCTGCGCAATCTTTTTCGGTGCGAGCCGGGGATGGGCCTCCGGGTCACCGCACTGCGCGGCGGCACACATGCTTCGCACCGGGCAGACGGAGCACCGCGGCCGGCGCCGGGTGCACACGAGGGCGCCCAGCTCCATCATCGCCTGGTTGTGCGTGCCGGGATCATCGCGCTTGAGCAGGGCATCCGCCAGGGAGGCGAAATGTTTCGCGGCCGCGGCGCTGTCGCGAAACATCGTTTCGTCGGCGGTCAGACGGGCGAGGACGCGGACGACATTGCCGTCGACGCAGGCGGCGGGTGCGCCGAAGCTGAGGCTGGTGACCGCCGCGGCGGTGTAGGGTCCGACGCCCGGCAGCGCGCGCCACGCCGCGGGCGTGCGCGGCGGCGCGGCCCGGGTGGCAAGCGCCCGGGCCAGCCGGTGCAGGTTGCGGGCGCGGGAGTAGTAACCGAGACCCTCCCAGAGCTTGAGCACGCGCGCCTCGGAGGCGGCGGCCAGCGTGCCGAAGTCAGGCAACTCGCGCAGCCAGCGCTCAAAGTAGGGGAGCACCGTCTTGATCTGCGTCTGCTGCAGCATGAACTCCGAAACGACGGTCCGGTAAAGCGACGGGGCCTCGCGCCACGGCAGCCGCCGATGGTGCAAGCGATACCAGGCGTGCAGGGCGCGCTGGAAGGCGGCCTTACGGGAGATCAGACGCTGGCTTTGATTCACGGGTGGTGTTGATTGGCCGCAAAGAACCACGAAAGACACAAGAAAATACCCCCAGGCTGCCGGTGGGACGCCGGACGCGTTCCCGGTGGCTTTTTCTTTGCGCTTTGGGCGCCTTTTTGCGGCTATCTCCGGCAATGAAGCAACGGCAGGACGACGCCGAAGAGCAGCCGCAGAAACTCAGCACCTACACGATCAAGCTCGACGATACGCAGCTGGAAACGTTGCGCGCGGTCTGCGAGGCCAAAGGCTGGGAGCCGTTCGACGTGCCCTACGCCCGCTTTGCCTTCCGCGGGCCGGACGTGAACGTGACCGCCTACGACAAGCGCAGAGTCGTGGTCATTGCCGGCAAGGGGACGGAAGAGTTCGTGCTCAACACCCTCGAGACCGAGGTCACGCAGGCGCCACGCCTGGGCTACGACGAGGTGCTGCACCCGGAGCGGTTCGTCGCGCATGCCGGGCTCGACGAGAGCGGCAAGGGCGACTTTTTCGGCCCGGTCATCGCGGCGACGGTCATTGCCGACAAGCCGGCGATCGACGCCTGGCTCAAGGCCGGGGTGAAGGACAGCAAGCGGCTGGCCGACTCGCAGATCCTCAAGCTCGACGGTGTCATCCGCCAAACCGCCGGTGCCGTGGCAAAAACGTGCTATTGCGGCATGCCGAAGTACAACGAGCTGATGCTCCGTCCGGGCGCCAACCTCAACCGCCTGCTCGCCTGGCAGCACGCCACGGCGCTCGAGCAGGCGCTCAACGAGAAATGGGTGCCGTGGGGTCTGCTCGACCAGTTCTCCAAGCAGCCGCTCACCCAGCGCGAGCTGGCGAAGAAGGAGGTGAAGAATTTCGAGCTGAAGATGCGTGTCCGGGCCGAGGAGGATCCGGTGGTCGCGGCGGCGTCGGTGGTGGCGCGCGCCGAGTACGTGCGGGTCATCAAGAAACTCTCCCAGCGTTTCGGCGGACCGCTGCAGAAGGGCGCGAGCGGGCGGGTGAAGGAGCAGGCGGCCGACATCATCCGGAGGTTTGGCGCGCCCGCGCTGGGGGACTTCGCCAAGCTGCATTTCCGCACGGCGTACGAGGTGGTGGTGGCGGCGGGGAAGCTCGCCGAGCTGCCGCTGCCCAAGCCGAAGGAGCGGGTGAAATGGAATCAAAGATGACCTTGGCCACGGCTTTCGCAGATGCGCTCTATTACGCCAGGGCTTTGCCGAGCGGGCACGGATGGCTCCGGTGGGTAGGAGCCTGCTTGCCCGTTCGACATGCTCAGGGCCCCGAGCCTGTCGAGGGGCAGGCGATTCCGCCGGAACATCGCGAGCAAGCTCGCTCCTACAATCGGATTCCGCTTTGCGCCTCGCCTTCGGTGTGGCGCTGCTCT
>JBGOXZ010000278.1:0-4360 GCA_041479395.1 Opitutaceae bacterium | reverse complement strand
GTGCGCGTGGAAACCTTTGAGATCATTTACGAACTGGGCGACAAGGCGCGCGAAATGATGGCCGACCTGCTCGAACCCGACCTGCGCGAGATCAAACTCGGCGCGGCTGAGGTGCGCCAGATCTTCCCGGTCTCGAAGGGTTTCGTGGCCGGCTGCCTCGTCACCGAGGGCAAGGTCAACCGCAACGCCGCCGCGCGCGTGCGGCGCGGCAAGGAGGCGGTCTTCGAAGGCCGCGTGGGCACGCTCCGGCGTTTCAAGGACGACGCCAACGAGGTGCGCGCTGGCCTGGAGTGCGGCATCCGGCTCGATGGCTTCGACGGCTACCAGGAGGGCGACGTCATCGAATGCCTGGAGATCCAGAAGGTCCGGGCGTCGTTATGATCATTGTCGGTTTTTGATCCCGGGTTTTTGATGGGCGCTGCCGGCCGTGGGCGAAATCTCAAATCGCAATCCGCAAAGCAAAGATCTCCATGTCCAACCGCACGCTCCGCGTCAACGAGCTCATCCAGCGCGAGATCAGCGCCTACCTGCACACCCGTTACCAAAGCGAGGCGGTGCGGATCACCGTCACCGGCGTGCGGGTGTCGCCCGACCTGCATGACGGCCGGGTGTTCTACTCCGTGTTCGGCGGTCAGGACGAGGCGGAGGAGTGCGGCCGGTGGCTGCGGGAAAAAACCGGGGAGATCCGACACATGGTCGGGAGGCAGGTGATCCTCAAGAACGTGCCCAAGCTTGAGTTTGTCCATGACCTTTCGCCCGAGCGCAGCACCCGCGTGAGCCAGGTGCTGGACGAAATCGAGAAGCAGGAAGGCTCCGCGTCGTAGTCTTGACCACGGATGACACGGATCGGAGAGGTTTCCTTCAAGTGCAGCCAAAGCCGTGAGGCTTTGGAGCCAAGGCGGGTCCAAACTCTCACGAGTTGGGCTGCGGGCGGAAAATGGTACTACCTTTATCCGTGCCTATCCGGGAGATCCGTGGTACCCCAAGCCAGTTGACTCCATGGCACCCTACTATCCCGAGTTTTCCCCGCGGTTCGCCGAATTCCTGACGCAACTGCGCGGGCGCAAGGTCGCGGTCGTGGGGCACACGCGCCCGGACGGCGATTGCATCGGCTCGCAGGCGGCGCTGGCCCGCGTGCTGCGCGCCCTGGGCCACGAGGTCGCCTGCCTCAACCCCGATCCGGTGCCGCGCCGGCTGGAATTCCTCGTGAAGGGGCTGACCTTCCTGCGCCCGGGCAACTTTGCGGCGGACGATTACGCGGCGGTCTTCGTGGACTGCGCGGACCACGATCGCGCCGGCGAACAGCTGAAGGCGCGCTTCCCGTCGCCGGTGGGAAACATCGACCATCACCTGTCGGGTGTCGCCTTTGCGCAGCACAATTTCGTGGATGCGGCCTCCGCTGCGACGGCAGAGATCCTGGCGGGCATGCTGCTCGACAACGGGCTGCCGGTCGACGCTGCAACCGCCCAGGGGCTGTACGTGGGCATTCTCACTGACACGGGCCAGTTCCGCTTCAACTCCACGTCGCGCCGCACCTTCCTGCTGGGCGCGGAGCTGCTCACCCGCGGCGCCAATCCGGCCGAAGCGGGTTACGAGCTCTACGAGCGCGAAACGGCCGGCCGGCTCCGCCTGCTGCAACGGTTTCTCGCCTCGCTGCGCTTCGAGTGCGGCGGCCGCATTTGCGTCGGGCTGCTGCCCGACGGCGTGTTTGCCGAGACGGGCACGCTGCCCGAGGACACGGAAGGCCTGGTGGACTATCCGCGGGCGATTGACAGCGTCGACATCGGCGTGCTCATCGAGGAGCGGGCCGGTGGCATCAAGGCCAGCCTGCGGGCGAAGGATCCGGCCTACCGGCTCGACCTCGTCGCCGCGCAATTCAACGGGGGCGGGCACGCCTGCGCCGCCGGTCTCAATGTGAAGGACGCGAAGATCGTCACGTTTTACCCCCGGCTCGTGGCCGCGCTGGTTGCGCAGCTCCGCGCCGTCGACGCGCGCCGGACCGCCTGATCGATTCCCCGCTTGCTTCGGCGGAAACAGCAACTGCGTCAACGCGGGGCGGTTGAAACAGGCGCGCCTTTTCCACAAATCCCAGCACGAGCGCCGCACAGCATCTCGGAAGGCCAACCGCTGACCCGATCCGGTTCGCCGGTCCGCAGCCGACCGGGAAGCGGGTTCAGTCGCCGGGAGCAGCCGACTGACGCATCTGCTGGCGGACTTGCTCCAGATTACCACGCGTGACGGCATCACTGGGATCAAGCCGCAGCGCCTCCTCGTAGTGGGGGATTGCCTCCGCCAGCCGGCCCGCCTGGGCCAGCGCGTTGCCAAGATTGGCCTGGACTTCCGCATCGTCGGGCTTGAGTCGCAACGCCGCTTGGTACTGCGCGATCGCCTCCGTCAACCGACCCGACCGGGCCAGCGCGTTGCCGAAGTTGTAGTGCGTCGCCGGGGAGCCTGGTTCGACCTGTAGCGCGGCGGCATAGTGGGCCATCGCGCCGGGCAGCCGGTCCAAACGAAACAGGACATTGGCCAGGTTGTAGTGCGCCTTGGCGGAAGTTGGCTCCGCTTGCAGGGCCTGCTCGTAGTGTGCAACCGCCTCGGGCAGCCGATTCAGTTGGACCAACGCATTGCCGAGGTTGACATGGGCATCCGCCGAATCCGGCTTGAGCCGGAGTGCCGCCTCATAGTGGCCGATCGCTTCCGGCAGCCGGCCCATCGCGGCGAGCGCGTTGCCCCAATTATCCTGGGCCTCGTCGTGATCGGGTTTCAGCCGCAGCGTCTGCGCATAGTGACCGACTGCCTCCGCCAGCCGGCCCCGCCGAAGAAGTTCGTTCCCCAAATTGTAGTGCGCCAGCCAGGCGGCGGGATTGCGCTGAACGGCATAGGTCCAGAACGATTCTTCGCTGCGGAAGATCCGGGCGTAGCGATGGCTCCGGTCGGCGAGTAGTGCCAGAATCACTCCGGCGCCCACGAGGGCGATCGAGCGCTTGAATCCAGCCAGGCGGTCAACCACCGACCCCGCGCCGGCCACCGCCAGCCCGATCAGGCCCGGGAGCGAAACGTATACGAAATGATCGGAAACCCACGCGAGGCGCAGAAAGGCCATCGTGATGAAGCCGAGCACGGGCAGCAGATGCAGCAGGAACCAGCCGCCCCCGAACAGCGCGTGCCGTCCCCACGTCGCCCGCTTCATCCACAGCCAGCCGACCAGGGCGCCGAGCGCGACCCACGGGAGAAATTGGAGCGGCGAGGGCGGGTCGACCGTCCACCGCGGGTAGATGGGCGCCAGGCCCACTGGGAAAACGCATTTGGAGAAGTAGAACGCGATGGCGAGTCCGGCACCGGCCAGGCGCGGCAAGAAGCCGCCCACCGCGATGACCGTCGCGCCAATCGCCCGATGGTGCTCGAACCCGATGGTGACCAGGCCGAGGGCCAGGGAGATCGCGAAAAACGGGACGGTGGCTTTCAAGTCGACCCGCGTGATTCGCCCGCGCTGCCACCAGACGTACAGCAGGAGGCACACCGGAAACATGGCCACCGTGGACTTGCAGAGCATCGCGGCGAAAAACAGCAGCAGCGAACGCAGGTAGTCCGCCCGCCGTCCCCGGGCGTCGTAATCGAGGTAGGCATCCATCGCGACCAACAGCGGCGGCAGGGACGCCGCGTTCTTGAGTTCCGTGATCCACGCCACGGATTCCACTGCGAGCGGATGGATCGCGAAGAGCAATCCGCCGAGCCACGCCAGGCGGAGACCCAGTTTCCGGAACAGGCGCCAGAGGAGCAGCGCACTCAGCAGATGCAGGCCGAGATTGGTCCAATGGTAGCCGGCGGGGTGGTCCTGCCAGAGCTGCCATTGAACCCACTGGAGGGTGGACGTGAGGGGGAAGTAGTTGACGCTCGCCGGCTCGATCCAGATTTCGCGGAGCCCGGTCGCGCGGCGGAGCAGCGGGTTGCCGACGATGTCGAGCATGTCGTCCCACACCCAGCCGCCGCGCAGGGCGGGCGAGAAGACATACCAGCCGGCCAGCACGATGATGAGCGCCTGCAGCAGCAGGATGACTGGATGTCGGACCGGTCGCGTGGCTGGAGGGGATTGGTCCATGCCGTCCTCGGGTGGAATGCTTATCGAGGAGCGGGCCGATTCCAGCAAGCCCGGCCTGCGCGGCGGCGAGCGCCGGCCCTACGCTTCAGTGCTCTGCGGACGCACGGACGTCGAAGCCCTTAGCCGGAACGATGCAATTGAACGACAGACTCACTCGCGACGTCCGTCACCGTTCGGTTGTAGGGCCGGACCTTGGTCCGCGCCGGTGCTTGCGAGTGAACGGCACGCGCCAAGGCGCGGCCCTACAGATTCAACTGCATG
>JBGOXZ010000277.1:0-4383 GCA_041479395.1 Opitutaceae bacterium | reverse complement strand
GGCAGCGTCGGCCTCGCGACGCGGCTGCAGGCGGTCGTCAGCCTCGCCAAGGGGCTGGAGCTGGGCACGCACCTTCGACCCAGCCAGGTGGTCCGGACGGTGTTGCCGCAGTATGGGGCCGGCGCCCTTACCGGGCCGACCACGGCCGCCGAGGTCGCGCGCGGCCTCCCCGCGGCCATGGTGCTGGCCGCCGAGACTATCACGCCCTTCCTGAAGCGGCTGCAGGCCGCCTTGAGCGGCTCCAGCCTGCGTCTCTACACCAGCGACGATCTCGCCGGCGTGGAGTATGGCAGCTGCCTCAAGAACATCTACGCCATCGCGGCGGGCTGCTGCGACGGCCTGCGCCTCGGCGACAACAGCAAGGCCGCCTTGATCACCCGGGCGCTGACGGAGATGGTGCGGGTGGGGGTGGCGCTCGGCGCGCGGCCGGAAACATTCTACGGCCTCAGCGGCGCCGGCGACCTCATGGCGACGTGCTACGGCGATTGGAGCCGCAACCGCGAGTTCGGACGGCGGCTGGGCGAGGGCCGCACGGCGGACGAACTGCTGGCTGGACGCCGGACGGTGGTCGAGGGTTACAAGACCACGGAGTCCTTCCACGGTCTCTGCGTCGAGCGCGGCATCAGCGCCCCCATTCTCTCCGAGGTCCACCGCCTCCTCTTTGAAGGCCAGAAACCCGCGGACTCGCTGCTGGCACTGATGACGCGCGAATTGAAGCGGGAATCATAGGCGGCCGGAGGTCCGCGGCGCCTGCCGCGGGCGATTGTGGGGCTCCGATTTGCTACCACCGGGGGATTGAATTCCGTGAGTGCCCATTTCCCGTCCTCCCGTGATGCCTGCCCCCGTCGCTCCCGGTCCGCTGGACCGCCGCCGGCCTGTGGTACCCCATCGCCGTGGCGCTCATGTCGCTTCTCGTCGGCTGGATCGCCCTGCCCGAGACCAAGGACAACGATATCAGCGCGTAGTCGCGGTGGTTTTTTGCTCGCCGTCCCGCCGCCGCCGGAGTGTTGATCGTGTCTGCCATGCTGCATCGAACCCTTCGCGAAGAAGCGTATCTCACCAATCGCCAGCTGGGCGCGTCGGGGCTGGTCGACCTCACGTTCGGCAATGTGAGCGTGTTCGATGCCGCGGCCGGCGTGCTGGCCATCAAGCCCAGCGGCGTGCCTTACGCCGAGCTCTCGCCCGCCAAGATGGTGCTGGTCGATCTCGAGGGCCGCGTGCTCGAGGGAAAACTGCGGCCGTCGTCGGACACCCCGACGCACCGCCGGCTGTTTCAGGCCTTTGCCGGCGTCCGTTCCGTGGTCCACACGCATTCCCGCCACGCCGTGAGCTTTGCCCAGGCCGGGCGGCCGATTCCCTGCCTCGGCACGACGCATGCCGACTATTTCGACGGCATGGTGCCCGTGACGCGGCCGCTGACCAAGGCCGAGATTGCCGAAGCGTACGAATGGAACACGGGCAACGTAATCGTGGAGACCCTCCGGGGCCGCGATCCGCTGGACATGCCGGCGGTGCTCGTGTGGCGGCACGGTCCGTTCGCATGGGGGCCGTCGGGCGCGAAGGCCGTCGAGACCGCCCTCGCCCTTGAGGTCGTGGCGCAGCTGGCGTTCCAGACCCTCGCGCTGGCGCCGCAGCGCGGCGAGATTGAACCCGAACTGCTCGGCAAGCACTTCACGCGCAAACACGGCCCCGGCGCCACCTATGGCCAGCCCCCCCGCGGTGGCGCGGGCCAGGGCGGCAAAAGCTGAGCGAGCCCGCCCGGCGGCTCCGCCCCTTTTGGGATGGCTCTGGGCCAGTCGTTTCCGGTAAGGCTTTTCTCCCCCAATTCACTCCCGCCATGTCATTTACCCTCGGACTGGATTTTGGAACCAACACCGTGCGGGCGCTCGTGGTTCGATGCGCCGATGGCGCTGAACTCGGCACCTATGTCGCCGACTATCCCAGCGGCGAGCAGGGCATTCTGCTCGACCCCAAGGATCACCATCTCGCCCGCCAGCATCCGGGTGACTATCTGTCCGGCCTGGAAAAGAGCGTCAAAGGCGCGCTGGCGGCGGCGCGGAAGCAGCGCGGCTTCGATGCGGCGAAGATCGTCGGCATCGGCGTTGACACCACCGGGTCGAGCCCGATTCCGGTCGACCGCCAGAACCGGCCACTCGCGCTGGACCGGAAATGGCGGAAGAATCTCGCCGCCCAGTGCTGGCTCTGGAAGGACCACACGGGCTGGCGGGAGGCCGCCCGCATCACCGCGCTCGCCGCCCAGCACCGTCCGCAGTTCATCGCCAAATGTGGCAACACCTATTCGTCCGAGTGGTGGTGGTCGAAGATCTGGCACTGCCTGGCCGTCGCCCCCGACGTGTTCGCGGCCGCCTGGTCGTGGGTCGAACTCTCCGACTGGGTGCCCGCCATCCTCGCCGGCGTGACCGACCCCACCAAGGTCAAGCGCGGCATCTGCCCGGCCGGCCACAAGGCGCTCTATTGCGATGAATGGGGCGGCCTGCCCGACAAGGAGTTCCTCGCAATGCTCGACCCGAAGCTCGCCGACCTCCGCGACCGCCTCTTCGCAAAGGCCTACGACGCCACGGAGCCCGCTGGCGCCCTCTGCGCCGAATGGGCGGACAAGCTCGGCCTGCCCGCCGGCATTCCCATCGCCATCGGCGAGTTCGACGTGCATTACGGCGCCATCGGCTGCGGCGTCACCGAGGGCACGCTCGTCAAGGTCATCGGCACGTCCACCTGCGACTGCGGCGTCGTTTCCGCCGGCAAGCAGGTGCCCGACATCCCCGGCATCTGCGGCATTGTGAAGGGCGCGATTCTCCCCGGCTACTACGGCATCGAGGCCGGCCAGTCCGCCGTGGGCGACATTTTCCGGTGGTGGGCCGAGGTCGTCTGCGAAGGCGCCGCCGCCCTCCACGCGCAGCTCACCCGGGCAGCCGCGCGGTTGCGGCCCGGCCAGTCCGGCCTGCTCGCGCTCGATTGGAACAATGGCAACCGCACCATCCTCGTCGACCAGACGCTATCGGGCCTGCTCCTCGGCCAGACCCTGCACACGACGCGGAGCGAAATCTACCGCGCCCTCATCGAGGCCACGGCCTTCGGCGCCCGCGCCATCATCGAGCGCCTCCAGGAATACGGGGTGCCCATCGACCGCGTGGTCTGCGCCGGCGGCATCGCCGAGAAGAACCCGCTGCTCATGCAGATCTATGCGGACGTCACCGGCTGCACGATGCTCGTCGCCGGCTCCAGTCAGGCGTGCGCGCTGGGCTCGGCGGTCGCGGCGGCGGTGCTCGCGGGCGCCCACCGCGATTTCCCGGCCGCGCAGCGGGCGATGACCTCGATCAAGCGGAAGCAATACCAGCCCGATCCGGCGGCCCGAAAGGTCTACGACCAGCTCTACGTCCTTTACCGCCAGCTCCACGACTCGTTCGGCGGCCTCAACAAATCCGCCGACCTGTCGCGCGTGATGAAGGAGCTCCTCGCGATCAAGGAAACCCAGACACGGTAGGAAGCGCGCTGGCGCGCGATTGATCGCCTGCAAGCAGGCTTCCTACCCGGCAACCCCCCATTCTCATGAAAAACCTCACCTCCCCCGAAATCTGGTTTGTCACCGGCAGCCAGCACCTCTACGGCCCCGGCCCGCTCAAGCAGGTCGCGACCAACTCGAAGAAAATCGCCTACGCCCTGGGCGCCTCGAAGCGGATTCCGCTGAAGGTCGTCTTCAAGGCGCTCCTCACCACGCCGGATGAGATCCGGGCGCTCTGCCTCGAGGCCAACCACGACGCCAGCTGCGCCGGTCTCATCCTGTGGATGCACACCTTCTCGCCCGCGAAGATGTGGATCGGCGGCCTCTCCGCGCTCCGCAAGCCGTTCGTCCACCTCCACACCCAGTTCAACCGCGATCTGCCGTGGGGCGACATCGACATGGATTTCATGAACCTCAATCAGGCCGCCCACGGCGACCGCGAGGCCGGGTTCATCCACACGCGCATGCGGCTCAACCGCAAGGTCGTCGTCGGCCACTGGGAGGACGCGGAGGTGCAGGACCGGCTGGGCGCCTGGATGCGCGCCGCGCGGGCGTGGCACGATCTGCAGGGCGCGAAGTTTGCCCGCTTCGGCGACAACATGCGCCAGGTCGCCGTCACCGAGGGCGACAAGGTCGCGGCCGAGCTGCGGTTCGGTTTTGCCGTCAACGGCTACGGCGTGGGCGACCTCGTGGCGAAGGTCTCCGATGCCGGCATCCACGACAAGCGGATCGACGCGCTCTGCGCCGAATACGAACAGCGCTACGCCGTCGCGGACGTGCTACGCCAGGGCGGCGCGCGCCACGAGTCGCTCCGTTACGGCGCCCGCCTCGAACTCGGCCTGCGCGCCTTCCTCGAGGCGGGC
>JBGOXZ010000276.1:0-4383 GCA_041479395.1 Opitutaceae bacterium | reverse complement strand
TCTGCGCGCGCGACGCCGGTGGCGGCAAGGTCGCGGCGTGGTCGTTCGTGAGCACGGCACTGCTCGTCGCCGTCACCCTCCTGCCGGTGCGGTTGGGCTACTGCGGCCCGGCCTACGGCGCGGCAGCGGCCGCCCTCGGGGCGTGGTTCCTCTGGCGCGCGCTCGCCTTCCTGCGCCGCGCGGGGCGAGAAATTGCGGCGCGACGGCTCTTCTTCGCCTCGATCTGCTATCTGCCGCTGCTGCTCGCCGCGCTGGTGATCGACCGCTGGGTGTTCTGAGTGCCGGTGGAGGGAGCATGCCTCCGCGGTCGCTGCGGCGGGTTTGCGGGGACGGTAGTGGGTCAGTTTGTGTAGGTCGGGCTTTATGCCCGCCACCGAAACCATCGACCTCCCTCTGTCGGGGACAAACCCCGACCTACAGTTACCGGTCAATTCAGGCAAACTGACCCACTACCGCGCGAACCCCGCGGTTGACATCGCCTGCAAGCAGGCTTCCTACAACCTTGGGTTGAGGTCTTTGCCACCCCGACTCCCATCATGACCCTGCACGATTTCCCTGCGCTCAACGCCAGTCTCAACGGCACGGCCACCGTGCTGCTCACCGCTGGATTCGTTTTCATCAAGCGCCGGAACGTCAGCGCGCACCGCGCCGCGATGCTGGCCGCGCTCACAGTTTCGGTGGCGTTTCTGGCGTGCTACGTGGCCTACCACCTCCAGACGGGGGCACGCACGCCCTTTGGCGGCACGGGATGGATTCGGCTGGTCTACTTCGCGATGCTCATCTCGCACATCCTGCTGGCGGTGGTGATCGTGCCGCTCATCCTCATCACGCTGACGCTGGCGCTGCGCCGGCGTTTCGACCGGCATCGGCAATGGGCGCGATGGACGTTCCCGCTGTGGTATTACGTGTCCGTCACCGGCGTGCTGGTCTACCTCTTCCTGTACCAATGGTGGCCGGCGCCGGGCACCGCGCCGTGAGGCGCGGCGGCGCCGTGTTTTGCCTGTGGAAAGACCGCTGGCGGACGATTGCGCCTGGTCATCGCGCGCATCCGTCTCCGCCAAGGCTACGCAGGGACAGGCGCGCGCTTCCTGCCTTCGCCCATTCCCCGGATTCGCTTCAGCTCCGACGTGTCGGAGCTAGTGCACGACGAGTACGCCTTTCATGCCGGTGAGATAATGCGCCGGAAAGGTGCAGAGGAACGGGTACTCGCCCGGCTCAGCGGGCGCCTTGAACGTGATCGTGTCACTCTCCCTGGGGCCGAGCAACCGGGTGTGCGCGATCACCTCGCCGGAGAGTTCGGTGGGAAAATAATCCTGGGCCTGATGGGTGACGGCGGCATTGGCGAAGGCGGCCGGGTCGGAGCCCATCTTGAGCAGCACCCAGTTGTGCCCCATGACCTGCTTGGGCTGCGTGCCAATGTTGGTCAGTACGACCTTGACGTCCTCACCGGCCGAGACTTCCAGCCGGGTGACACTGTATTTCATCGTGTCGTTGGCCGTCAGCTCGAACGTCTTCGGACCGCTTGGCGCGGCGGCGGCCGCGGACTCGGCGGATTCTTTTTTGCCGCAGCCGGCAAGAAGCAGAAAAGACGACAACAGGAGGACAACAAACCGGTTCTTCATGGCCCATGATAGTCCCATCCTCCGCCATTCGCCAACACCCGGCCGCCTGTTAAGGCCCGCCTAATCCTGCAATTCCATCGGATTAACGGCCGTAATCAGACCGTTTTTGCCGTCGCATCGTTTGCGATAAGGTCAGTTTTCGCTATAGCTTCAAAAGGCGGCTGATACGACAACGTTCGCCGCCCTTCCAGCTGATCACCACGCATTTCATTCCTCTTTCCGACATGCGTCGCCCGACCGTCCTGGCGAAACTCGTCCGGATCATCGCTGCGTTTCCCGCCTTCGCGGGGCTCGCGTTGCTGACCGGATGCTGGCTCGACGGCCCGCAGTCGACCTTTGACGTCAAGGGCCCGGTGGCCCGGGCGCAGCTCGACCTCTTCATGGTGACGGTGTACGTCACGGCCTTCATTTTCGTGGCGGTCGGCGCGGTGCTCGCCTACGCGACGCTCCGGTTCAAGGCGCGCTCCACCGCCGACGAGCGGGCGGAGCCGCCGCCCCAGAGTCACGGCAATTTTCTGGTGGAGATGAGCCTGGTGAGCGCCTCGGTCCTGTGCCTCATCGTCATCGCGTTCCCCACGCTGAAAAACATCTGGTTCACCTACGACGTGCCCGAGGACCAGAAGGCGAATGCCTATGAGATCACGGCGACCGGCTACCAGTGGTGGTTCAAATTTGAGCATCCGAACGAACAGATCAACGGGGTCGGCCCGCTCGTGACGGGCAACGAGCTCGTGATCCCGGCCGGCCGGCCGGTGCGCGTCAATCTGCGCACGGTGGACGTGATCCACAGTTTTTGGGTGCCCAAGCTGGCCGGCAAGGTGGACATGATCCCCAACCGGGCCAACCACCTCTGGTTCCAAGCCGACGAACCCGGCTACTACTACGGGCAATGCGCGGAATTCTGCGGCGATTCCCATGCCATCATGCGTTTCCGGGTGATCGCCCTGCCCGCGAAGGAATTCGCCGCGTGGCTGGCCAACCAGGAAAAGCCCGCCCGCGTGGTGCCGCCAGGCGCCGCCGCCACGATGCAGGAGAAGCCGCGTGCGGTCTTTGCGAGCTTCAAGACCGTCTCTGGCGGCGCCCTGTCCGGCTCGCCGGAGTTCGACGCGAATCCCTTTGCGGCGTGGCAGCAAAAGCAGATTCCCGATCCGGCGGGCGAGAATCCCGCGCTCATCGCCGAAGGCCGCCGCCTGTTTCTGCAGAAGACCTGTATCGCCTGCCACACCATCCGCGGCCATGAAGGCGTCGGTGTCACCGGCCCCGACCTCACGCACGTCGGAGCCCGCACCACCATCGCCGCGGGCACGCTGGAGAACACCCCGCAGCGGATGCACGCCTGGATCGCGGACCCCAACCACTTCAAGCCCGGCAACAAGATGTACACCGGTGGCTACACCGATCCCGCCACCGGCCAGCGGCTCATCCACCTCAACGATGCGGAGATCAACGCCCTCGTCGCCTACCTGCAGAGTTTGAAATGAGGGTTGTCACCCAGTGACGGACCGCCGCCCCTTTCACTCTTACTTTCACCTCTTCATGGCCGAAGTCCTGGTAAAGTCGAATTTCATTGGCAAGGAGGCGCCCGCCGGCGTCCGCCCGTTCACCCTGCTGCGCCGCCCCACCGCCAAGACCGGGCTCATGGCGTGGTTGACCACGGTCGATCACAAGAAAATCGGCGTCATGTACGGCCTGTTTGCCACGATCTTTTTCCTCCTCGGCGGCATCGAGGCGCTGATCATCCGCACCCAGCTCATCGTGCCCAACAACCACTTCGTCAGCGCGCACTTCTACAGCGAGCTCTTCACGATGCACGGCACGACGATGATCTTCCTCGCGGTCATGCCGCTCAATGCCGCCTTCTTCAACCTGCTCGTGCCGCTCCAGATCGGCGCGCGCGACGTGGCGTTCCCGCGGCTGAACGCCTTCAGCCTGTGGGTCTTTGTGGCGGGCGCGGTCATCCTCAACGTCGGCTGGTTCCTCAAGGCCGGCGCGCCCGCGGCCGGCTGGTTTGGCTACGCGCCGCTGACGTCCAAAACCTTCACGCCGGACATCTCCGCCGACCTCTGGACCGTCGGCTTGCAGGTGCTCGGCGTGTCGTCGATCGTCGCCTCGCTGAACTTCATTGTCACCATCATCAACCTGCGCGCGCCGGGTCTGGCGATGATGCGCCTGCCGGTGTTCTCGTGGATGACGCTGATCACGAGCTTCCTGCTCATCCTCGCGATGCCCTCGATCGCCATTGCGCTCGTCGAGGTGATCTTCGACCGGCACTTCGGCACCAATTTTTTCGAGGTCTCCAACGGCGGCCAGCCCATCCTCTGGCAGCACCTTTTCTGGATCTTCGGTCATCCGGAGGTCTACATCCTCATCCTGCCGCCGATGGGCTACATCTCAGAGATCCTGCCCACCTTCTCGCGCAAGCCGCTCTTCGGCTACCCCATCGTGGTGTTTTCCGGCGCGATGATCGGCTTCATCGGGTTTGGCGTGTGGAGCCACCACATGTTCACCACCGGCATGGGCACGGTCGCCACCTCGGCGTTCGCCCTCGCGACCATGGCCATCGCGGTGCCCACGGGCGTGAAGATCTTCAACTGGATCGGCACGCTGTGGGGCGGGCATCTGCGGATGCGCACGCCGATGCTCTTCGCCCTCGGTTTCATCTGGATGTTCATGATGGGCGGCTTCTCCGGCATCATGCACGCGGCCGCACCGGCGGACACCCAGCAGCACAACAGCTATTTCGTCGTGGCGCATTTTCACT
>JBGOXZ010000275.1:0-4393 GCA_041479395.1 Opitutaceae bacterium | reverse complement strand
GCTTTGGGCGCGGCTCACGAAGTGAGCTTGAAGATGGCTCGGGCATCAGCGCATCGAGCCCTCCGAGATGGGCGCAGCACGCCTGCGCCTCTCCGATTCTCCGCTCGAGAACCGGCCTGCCGACATTTGCCGTCGCCATCAACGGTGTCACGTATTACGTGACACTCGCGCAAAAAGATGCGGGGAATTGAAGGCTCAGTGTCACGTATTACGTGACACCGAGCCAAATAGACCCGGCTTTGGGCGCGGCTCACGAAGTGAGCTTGAAGATGGCTCGGGCATCAGCGCATCGAGCCGGTCGCAGCAGGAGGGGTCACGGCAGGGCCGGCCGCAGCGACACCGGGTTGGCCTGGATCGAAACGGTCGCGGGAGCCAGCCCCGGGGAACGCGCGGTCAGTCTGATAGTGCCGCTCTCCTTGGACGACTGGACGATGATCTGCGCGAGACCGTTGAAAACGCTGCGCCGCCATTGCACCGGTGACGGATTCTCCTGCAAGCGCAGCATCACGCCACGGTTGAGGCCCCCCGTCACGCCCCAGTTGGCGAGCGGCACTGCGATCGTGTTTTCGCCGGGATGGAGCAACGTCTTGACGTCGTAGATCGCGGCGGCGCGCGAATCGCCCGTGTCACCGATTTTCTGCCCGTTAATGTAAACGGAGCCGCCGCCGTTGATTCTGCCGAACCAGAGTTCGACCGCCGGCGCCGAGAGATCCTCCGCGGACACGGTGAACCGCGTGCGGAACACGCCCCTTTCGCGCAGACCCAGCGGACCGCTCTCCGCCCGGACGTCGGCCTTCTCCCAGCCCGAGTCGTCAAACAACACGCCCGTTTCCGGCAGGTTCGGCGCATAGGGATCGGCGATCTTCTTCCACCGCCAGCCTTCAATCGGAATGGTGCGGGTGGGAGCCGTCGCCACGAACACATCGGGTTCGTGGCAGCTCGGATCACCGTTGCCCACGCCCAAGATTCGGCCCGGACCCTCGAGTTCGAAGCTGACGTTGCTCCCCGCCACCGGTACGACGCGCCCCTGCGCGTCGGCAATCGAGACAGTGGTGACAGCGAGATCCTCGCCGTCGGCCGCGATCGCGGCCCGGTCGGGCGCCAGTTGCACGGCGGCCGGTGCGCCCGTGGTCTCGCGCTTGGTCTCGGCCACCACCTGGCCGCCCCGGAAACCCTTCGCGGAAAGCGTGCCCGGCGCATAGGCCACCTTCCACCTCAACGTGGACGCCCGCTTCATCGTCTGCCGGCCGAGGCTTCGGCTGTTGAGAAACAACTCGACCTCCTCGCAGTTGCTCAAGGCGCGCACGTCGATCTCCTGGCCTTCGCGACCGGCCCAGTTCCAATGGGGCAGCAGGTGGAGCACCGGCTGGTCGGTCCACCAGGACTGGTAATACCAGAAATTGTCCTTGGGGAAGCCGCAGGTGTCGAAAACGCCAAAATGGGAGTTGATGCACGGCCAGCCGTAGGGCGTCGGCTCGCCGCGGTAGTCGAAGCCGGTCCAGACGAATCCGCCGGACAGCCACGGCCGCGGGTCGAAGAAACTCCACCATTGCTCGGCGGTATTCGACCACGTCTCGAAGTTGTCGTCGTAGGCGTTGACATAACCGCGCCCTTTGTCGTTGGCGTAGATGCCACGCGTGCAGGTCGTGCTGCCCTGCTCGCTGCCGACGTTCGGCTGCTGCGGATGCGCCGCATGATAGGCGTCCATGCGGTCCACCCCGATCCGGTAGCTCCAGCCGCGCACCTCGATGATCTCATTGATGCCGGGGAATTCGTTGCCCACGGGGGCGTTGTACGTCACGGGCCGCGTCGGATCGAGCCGCTTGACCAGCGTCTGCATTGTTGCGGCCACGCGCTTGCCGGCCTGCGTGCCCTCGACGGTGAACTCCTCATTGGCGAGGGACCAGATTGCCACGCTCGGATGATTGCGGTCGCGGCGCACCTGTTCCTCGAACCATTTCAGGTGCAGCGCGTCGCTGCCGAGCAGCCGGTTTTCGTCCATGACCAGCATGCCGAGACGGTCGCAGGCTTCGAGCAGGTCCGGGGTGGGCGCGTTGTGCGCGGTGCGGTAGGCGTTGGCGCCCATTTCCTTCAGTTTGGCGACGCGGAAATACTGGAGCCGGTCCGGCAGCGCGGCGCCCACGCCCGCGTGGTCCTGGTGATTGCAGGTGCCCTTGAGCACATAGGGCCGGCCGTTCAGCAGAAATCCTTTCTCTACATCGAAGGCGACGGTGCGGATGCCGAATTCGGTCGTGACGCGGTCGACGGCCTGGCCGCCGCTGGAGACCGTGGTGACGAGGTGGTAGAGGCGGGGCGTCTCTGGCGACCAGAGTTCGGGCGCATCAATGCTCGCGATCTGCTCGAGCTCAAGGGCCGCGGCGCCGTCAAGACGCGCCGGCTGCCGGGCGGTGGCGAGCACCCTGCCATCGGGCGCGGAGATCTCCCACGTGACGGTTGCGTCGGCGGGCGCGCTCTGCGCGTTCATCAGCCGGGTTTGCAGGTGGAGTTCGGCGGGACCGGCGGGCACATTGTCCTTGAATCGGCTGAACACGAACACGCCGTCGGGGGCGATGGCCAGCGGGGCAGTCTTGACCAGCCAGACGTGTCGATAGATGCCGGCTCCCTCGTAAAACCAGCCTTCGGGCTGCGAGGCGTCCACCCGGACGGCGACGAGGTTTTTTCCGCCGCAGTTGGCAACGTCGGTGATATCGTAGCGGAAGCTACTGTAGCCGCTCTCGTGGTGACCGACGAACCAGCCGTTGACGAACACCGTGCAATCGCGGAAGACGCCGTCGAACTCCAGCCAGAGCCGCCGGCCGGCATCCGCCGCCGGCAGGTCAAACGTCCGGCGGTACCAGCTGACGCTGTTCTGCGGAAACGCGTCGCCCAGCGCCTTGAAGCCGTGCGAGGCGTCGGCGGTGGGGTCGAACGGCAGTACGACGGCCCAGTCGTGCGGCAGGTCGATCCGCCGCCAACTGGCGTCGCTGTACGCCACGCTGGCCGGGCCGAGGCCCGCGCCGGCCTTGGCCAGGTTCTGGCCGCTTCCCCAATCGTTGCCGAGGTGGAATCTCCAGCCGAAATCCATCAGGAGCCGTTCGCGCGGGCCGACATCGGCCGCAGTCGCGACATGGGCGACGAAGCCCAGGAACAACGTTAGAAGAGAGACGAACAGGCGATGGTGGACTGTCTTCATGGTAGCAGGCTGGCGTGATTCGAGGTGATGTGGTGCATGAGAGAGAAGAGGAGTGAACGCAACAAGCCCGATGGACAGGCCCCGTGAGCGCGCCAACCGCCGGCCGTCACGGCATAGACAATGGTTGCGGTAAACCATTTTGATATCACAACCGTTCCTGAGAGTCCATGGACCGCGTCCCAAGAAACCTTTGCGAAATCCACTCACTCGGCCCCGCCACCCATGAGTGGCTGGTGGGCGCGCGGCAGGTGCCGGCCTTCCGTTTGACGCACACGCGCGTGGCGGGGTACTCCGATGCGCGCCATGGCTACGAGTTTGTGCGGCACAGCCCGGTGTTCAGCCAGGTCTTGGCGTGCACCGGCGGCGAGGGTGAGGTGCTCGTCGACGGCGGGTGGCAGCGCTGCCCGGCAGGTTTTGCGTACGTGACGGCGCCACGCGCGCTTTGCGCCTACGGGGTGCGCCCGCGCGGCCGCTGGCAGGTGTGCTGGGTTTTGTATGAGGAGATCATGCGGCTGCCAGCGCTGGAAACGGGGCAGGCTCCGCGGCTGGTGCGGGCGGATGCCACGGGTCTGCATCTCGCCATTGAGGGGCTTTGCCACGAGGCGGGTGCGGAAGCAGAGCAGGGCGCCATGGAATTTTGGGCGGCGCTGGTGCACCGGCTGGTGCTGCGCATGCTGCAGCCCGCCGGCGGGGAACCGCGGCTGGGCCAGCTTTGGCTGGCGGTGCGCAACGATCTTGGCGGAGCGTGGAACCTGCGGCGCATGGCCCGCTGCGCTGGCATGAGCCAGGAATCCCTGCGCCGCCTTTGCCTGCGGGAGGTCGGCCGGCCGCCGCTCTCCCACCTGACCCACCTGCGAATGCTTTTCGCCGCGGATCTCCTGTCATGCACCCGTGAAAAGATCGCCTCGATCGCGGCCCGTGCTGGATATGGTGACGCGTTCGCCTTTAGCAACGCCTTCAAACGAGAAATGGGCCTGCCGCCGTCGCACTATCGCTCGCGGCAGAGTCAGGGGGCGTGAGACGACACGAGCGTGGCCAGCGACCGCGACGTCGGTGACAGGCTCGAAAGGACTGCCCCTCAATCAACGGCAGCATTCGCAGCGGGCGATGGCGGAAGGGGCCGGAAGCCGGCAGGCCATGTCTGCACAGTTGGTCACAGAACGAGGTCCGGCCATCGCTGCCGGCTGATTGCACGACGGC
>JBGOXZ010000274.1:0-4393 GCA_041479395.1 Opitutaceae bacterium | reverse complement strand
GGAATGAGGGGGTCACGCATCGACGGCTGGCATCAGGCGACGCAACTCGGATTGGAAGCGAACTTCTGCAGACACCGGCCGGGGCGGCGGCGGCGGGATCGGCAGCGCGGCCTGGATGAGGGCATGAAAACCGGCGGAACCGTCGTAGACCTGCACGCCCGGTGTTCCGTACTGGTCACGCGCGGCGTTGCCGTTGGCGATCACGGGAACGCCGGCGGCCAACGCTTCGGGAATCCGGGTGACGGCGCCAGCCCCGCCGAAGGTGTGGATGAGCACGGCCGAGCAGGTGGTGAGGTGCTGGGTCAACTCTTCCCAGGTCACGCCGCCGAGGATGCGCACACCAGGGACAGCGAGGTCGGCAAGCCGGGTTTCGGTCTGAGGACCGATCACGACCGCGCCCGCCGCCGGCCGGCCGGCTTCGCGCAGCTGCTCCAGTTGCCAGCGCATGCCGCGCTCCGTCGCGGGATTGAAGGCACTGCCGACGAGAAGCAGCGGGCCGGCGATACTGCCATCAGCCTGGGCCAGCGCAACGCGAGCGCTGCGGATCTTGCCACAGGCGTCTGCCAGCAGCGGATCGGGATAAAACGGCAGGTAATGCGGACCAAGTCCGCGCGCCTCGAGCAGCCAGCGCTCCTCCTTGGAGATGGTGAAGATTGCATCCGCCAGGTGCAGGCGGCGGATTTCCATGGCCAGACCGGTGAGGACGTCGTGGCTCGGGTTGGCGAAGGCGGCTTCGCTGACGAGCGATTCCAGATTGTGCGGCAGCGCCACGATGCGATAGCCCGCCGCCCGTGCGAGCGTGGGCAGAATCGAATCGTAGGTCATCTCCCATAAGAGAACCCGCGCGCCGTGGTGCCGAGCGAGGGCGTCACGGTAGAAGAGCGAGCGATATCCGAGGAGACCGGCGCCGGCGTCGTCGACCGAGGCGTGGCGCCCCAGCCGCCAGCGCACCAACATTCCCGCGAGGCGGGCGCGCCACCGGGCGGTGCCCGATGGCGGCTGCATATCCGCGACGGCAAAACCGGCCGCTTCGCACAGCGCGCGGATCTGGGCGCTGCGCTTCTCGCCACCCGTGCCGTACGGGTTGCTGGCAAAGCGCGTCCAGCGCAGGAGGATGGGAGTCACAGCCGGACTCATGACGGTGATTGCGACAACTGCCCCACGGCCGCCCATGCCTGCCTTTCCCCGCGACGCCGCGCGTCGTGGATCTTGCGCTCAATGGGGCCGAGCGAACGGCGGAGGCGATACTCCCGCAGGCGCCCGAGGAGACCGCGGGAAGGCGGCGCCGGGTGGGCTCCTCGCAATGCCATCAGCAGAACAGTGGAGCGGGCGTGCCCTTCGACGAGGCGCAGGAGATAGGATTCCTCCACCCGCTCGCGGGGCATCAGATGCGTCATCGCGAGCTCGCGGAAAACGGCGGTCTCCCGCCCCAGGTCGATCGCCGTCAGCGCGAGGTCGAAATCCTCGCAGCCGTTGAGCTGTGCGCCCGTCCGGCCGAGTAACTTTCGCCGCGGATCGCGGCGGACGAAATCCGCGTAATGGCGGGCAATCTCCGTCCGCACGCAGAGACCGGCTCCGGGCGGCATGGCCGCATAATCGTAGGCTTGGGCGGACCGGCGATCTGCCGGCGCCTGGTGAACCGCGAGATAGGCGAGGTAAGGCGCAAATTCCGGTGGCGGTGACTGCTCCCATTCCGGCCGGAAGGCGCCGCAGCCCCACACGCCCAGGGTCGACGCGGAGCGGGCCAGCGCCTGCGCGCGCTCCAGATAATCCGGGGCGAGCAGGTTGTCGTCATCGACGAACACGAGGATTTCACTGCGGGCCTCCGCGATGCCGCACAGCCGCGCCGGCGTGAGCCCGAGCTCCGATTCCACGAGGACGCGCGCGGCGGGATGCCAGTGCAGGTCCGCCAGGTCCGCCACGGAGGGCTGCGAGGCGTTGTCCACGACCAGCAGTTCCCAAGCGGAGACCGGCAGGGTCTGACCTTGCAGGGCCGACAGGGTGCGGGAGAAGAAATCCCGCCGCGGATTATGCGTGCAGAGGATAACGCTGAGCGCGGGCGGATTCATGGTTTGCGGGCCTCCAGCACCAGCGTTTCAAATGCATTCGCCTCGCCGCCGATCACGAGATGATGCAGCTCGAGGCCGCGCAGCTGCGGATCCTCGCTCTCGCCGGGAGCGCGCCGCCGCACGTCGGTGAAGCCGGCCTGCCGGAGCAGACGATCGAGGGTTGGCTCGTCGAAAAGAAACTGGTGGCCGTGGTCATGAAAGAGGCTGTTGACCACGACGGCCGCCGCCGGCAGGTCCGCGGGATGCCGGCCGTAGGTCACGGCCCAGCGCAGGTATTTCGCCTGGGGCGCGGATTCGGGTTCGACGTACAGCCCGATCACCCGGGCGAGATCCGGCGTGGCGAGGCGGATGCGGCCGCCCGGCTTGAGCACGCGAAAGCACTCCGATAACATGCGGCGCGCGCCGTCGAGGGGAAGATGTTCGATCATGTGCTCGGAGAAGATGGAGTCGAAGGCGCCGGCGGGCAGCGGGAAGGGGCGGGTGGCGTTGAGCCGGACGGTCGGCCAGCGCTCGGGATGCAGGTCGGTGTTGAGCCAGCCGGGCAGGCCCGCGCCGGCGGCGCCCAAATGGAGTTTGTGCGGCCCGGGCCGGCGAAGGTAGCGGCGCATGAATGGCGCGGCGCCCCAGTTCAATGCGAGGGAGCGGCCAGCATGGTAGATGCTTTGGATCAACCGCCCGAGTCCGGGCACGTGGAAAAGACGGGCGGCGGCCGCAGAGGTGTTCATGGCGTGACCCCCGCGATTTCCGCCGCGTCGATGATCGCGGTTTCGCCCGGCAACGGACGCGCCGGCGGGGACGACAGGAGCGCGCGGGCAGCGGCGGCGACCTGCTCCGCCGTAATCTCGTCCATGCAGCGGCGGTTGAAGTCGCAGGAATTCCAGCGCCAGCAGGGCGCGCAGGGCACCGGCGTGAAAAGATTCCGGTTGGCGCTGTAGCCGCTTTGATCCGGGCGCTCGCGGCCGCCATAAACGACGACGGCGGGGCAGTCGACGGCTCTGGCCAGGTGCATCATGAGCCCCACCAGGCCCACGAAGGCGGACGCGCCGGCGAGCAACGCCGCGCATTCCCGCAGGGTCGTGCGTCCCCGCAGATCCTCGGCGCCGTGCAAGAACGGATCGGAAGCCAGTCCGATCTGGACCACCTGGCACTCCCGCCGCAAGACGTCCGCTACCACTTGAAATCTTTCCGGGAACCATTCCTTGTTGGCGATGACGAGCGAGGCGGAGCGCCGCGAGGATTGCATGACAATGTAAGGCGCGGGGCGCCGGGCGGCGCTGCGTTCCGCTTCGGTGAGGTTCAAGTAGGGTCGAAGGGACACTGCGCCGGTGACGCCGGCAAGCCGGCACATTTCGGCCAGCAGGTGCCGCGGCGGCGGCACGTCGATATCGGGAGGGAGGCGCCGCTCGATGTAAACGAGCTGGTCCACCCGCCGTCCCAGGCGCCGCAATCCGGCCACGTGGTCGTGGCGCACCGGGAGGAGATGATCGACATCGGGTGAATGCGCGAAAAATTCGGGCCAGCTTGTCATCACGCCGAGGTCGCGCCCGCCGCGCGCGCGGAGTTCGTGCAGGACCGTGGAGAGCAGCAACTCATCGCCCACGCCGTCACCGCCGAAGTAGACCAGTCGACGGATGCCGCGATAGGTCCGCGCCAGCCGCACGTCGTGCGGCAGCCAGTAGATTCTGCGCCAGGCGCGGCGGAGCAGATCAGGGTGTTCCGGCTTGGGGGACAAGCGGCACGCCTCCACGACGGCTCTGGACCAGACTGAGGCCGCAGTCACGGTCGATGGTGATCACGGGATAGCCCTCCCGTCGAAGCTGGTCCACGAAACACGGCACGCCCATGTCCGGGCGATTCGGGCCGTGGCGCTCCCAGGTTGTGTCGTGAAAAACCGCGACGCCGAACTCGCCGAGGAAGGGCGCGAACAGCTCCCAGTCGCGGCGGACGCCTTGGATGGAATGATCGCCGTCAATAAACAGGAAGTCGATCGGGCGCGCCCACCCGCGGGCCGCTGCCTCAGAGGTGGCGCGGACGATCTCCACGAAATCCTCCACCCCGCAGCGCCGGAGATTGCGCCGGAGGGTGGGGTAGGTGTCGACCGGGCCGCGGTCGTTCCACGCGGTGGGGCCATGCGGATCGATGGCAAAAAGCCGGCCAGAGAAATTCTCTTTCAACGCCAGGCCGATGTGGCAGGTCGACCAGCCGCTGGCCGAGCCGATTTCCACGCAGGTCTCCGGGCGCAAGGCGCGCACCAAGCCGTGCAACAACCAAGCCGAAGCCCCCAGCCCGGTGGCAAAACCGGAGGTCGCCAGATGATACCGCGC
>JBGOXZ010000273.1:0-4451 GCA_041479395.1 Opitutaceae bacterium | reverse complement strand
CCAGTCAGGACGAGGAGGAGAAGGCGTAGGCGCGAGCCGAAGCCCCCGCACCATGCCGTTCCTCCAAAAGTTCAGGCTCCTCCGCGGCAATGCCGCCTCCGCGGCCTCCCGCCGCCGGCGCAAGACCGTGCACACCTCCGCCGCGGCGGACTATCTGCAGCAGAGTCAGCCGGTGGCGTTCCTGATCTTCGTGGCCACCGTCGCAGCCATCGTGTTCATCAGCTTCGTCGGGGTGACGTCAGCCACGCTGCCCGTGCTGCCCAACCAGCTTGCCATGGTGCGCATCGTCGCAGGCGCGCCCTTCACCTACGAGAGCAAGCTCAAGACGGAGCTCAGCCACACGCAGCTCCTCAACCGCGTGCCGCCCGTCTACCAGCTCGAATTCGGCCCACTGCAGCAATTCGAAGCCAACCTTCGCGACCTGCTCGCCGCCCTGGAGAAACTCGAACGCGATTACCCCGCGGCCGTGGCCGCCTCCGGCATGCAGGGCGCCTTCTCGCCCTCGGCCCGGCGGGCGGCTGAGCTCAATGCGATCGTCGAGGTGTTCAACGCCAAGGGTCCCTACCGGGTCTCCGTCGACGACGTGGCCATGCTGCTTTCGCTCGGTGACGCCAAGGCGCGCTTTGCCATCGTCGAAAACGGCCTGGCGGCCCTGCGCGAGATCTACCGCGAAGGCGTCTACGACAATGGCCCCACTTTCGCCGCCGGCGCGTCCGACACCGTCTCCCTCTTCCGCGTGCGGCGCCCCTCGGGCGAGATCGCCCAGGTGCGCGTGCAGTCGATGGAGGAAGCGCTCACCTTTCTGCGCATCAACCTCGCCGCCGAGGGCGTGAGTCGCGAGACCACGCTCGCGCTCTTCCGCCTCTTCAGCAACGGCGTCACGCCCAACCTCATCTACGACCGCGTGGCCACCGAGCGCCTGCAGCAGCAGGTGCTCGCCGACCTCAAGCCCGTGACCGTTTCGGTCGAGCGCGGCCAGACCATCATCGAGCCCGGCACGCGCGTCACGCCCGAACAGTACGAGATGCTCGTCGCGCACCGCGATTTCCTCCTGCACAACGGCGACGTGGCCTTCAACGAGGGTCTGCAGTTCTTCGGCCGCATCCTCCTGGTCCTCGCGATGGTGATGGCGTCGATGTTCTACATCCGGCTCGAGGATCCGGAAACCATGCGCAGCAACGGCCGCCTCGCCCTCCTGGCCCTCGTGGTCATCCTGAACCTCGCGCTCGTGCGCACCACTTACTGGGTCGGCCAGTGGCCGTTCTTCATGGAGAATACCGCCGCGGCGTCGCTGCTGCCCTACGTCGCGCCGACCGCGCTCGCGCCGCTGCTCGTCGCCATCCTCATCGACGCCGGTTCGGCGATCTTCATGGCGCTGCTCATCTCGATCTTCACGGGCGTCATCTACGGCAACCGGCTCGATCTGCTCGTCATCACCTTCCTCGCGTCGATGGTGGGCATCTTCTCGTGCCGCGCCATCCGCAAGCGCAGCCGGGTCGTGCGCGCGGCCGGGCTCGGCGGGCTCACCGTCGCCTGCTTCGCGCTGCTCATCGGCATCGCCGACCAGCTGCCGATCCTCATCGTGCTCCGGCAGATGGCTGCCGGTCTCACCACCGGCCTGCTCACGGGAGTGGCCGTCGCCGGCCTGCTGCCGGTCCTCGAAGGCTTTTTCAAGCGGACCACCGACATCACCCTGCTGGAACTGACCGACTACAACCATCCCCTGCTCCACCTCATGCAGATGGAGGCGCCCGGCACCTACCACCACAGCCTCGTCGTTGCCAACCTCGCCGAAAATGCCGCCAACGCCATCGGCGCCAACCCGCTCCTGTGCCGGGTCTGCTCGCTCTTCCACGACATCGGCAAGACGACCCAGCCCGGCTTTTTCGCCGAAAACCAGCACGAGGGCGTCAACCCGCACGACGAGCACAACCCGTCGTTCTCCGCGCTCATCATCAAGAGCCATGTCAAGGAGGGCGTCGACCTCGCGCTGAAACACAAGCTGCCGCGGACCGTGATCGACGTCATCCAGCAGCACCATGGCACCACCCTCATCCAATCCTTCTACCAGCGCGCCCGGAGCGGCGAGAGCCGCTCGCCGTCGGGCACCGGCAGCACCTCGCCCTTCCCGCCCGCGTCGCGCGCCCCGACCGCGGCCGGCCTCGAAGCGCGGGTCTGCGAGACCACCTACCGCTACGACGGCCCCAAGCCGCAGTTCAAGGAAAGCGGCGTCATCATGCTGGCGGACGGGGTGGAGGCCGCCACGCGCTCGCTCCGGCGCGTGACGCCCCAGCACCTCGGCGAGCTCATCGACCAGATCTTCAAGAGCCGCCTCGAGGACGGCCAGCTGGACGAGGCGCCGCTGACCCTCGCCGAGCTCAGCCAGATCAAGAGCAGCTTCACGTTTACCCTTCTCAACATGCTCCACGCGCGCGTCGCCTATCCGCCCGACGCGGCGGAGAAACCCGAGGTCCGGAATGTCCCGAGGAAATCGGAGCAGGGCGCGGGGTAGTCCGCGGAAAAGGTTGCAGGTCCAAAGCCGAAAGTCGCGGACCCCGGACGGCGGGAGGCCGCGTCCGGTCCGCATCCACAACGGCCATCCGCGGCTGCGGTTTGACCGCCGTGCCGTCATCGCCGCCGTCCGTTGCCTGGATGTCCATGCCACGGAGATCCTCGGCCCGAGCGCCGCGCTGCAGCGTTTGGCCCCCGCCTCCCGGTCCTCGACCACGCCCGGCGTTCCTCCGGGCGAGTTGTCGCTCGCCTTCCTCACCGACCCCGCTCTCGCGCGCCTCCACGCCGCGTTCCTCGGCGACAGATCGCCCACCGACGTCATCACCTTTGCCGGGACGTCGGCGGCCGGCCTGGCCCCGATCGCATCGGGACTGGCGGGCGAAATCTGCGTCTCCGCCGATGCCGCCCGCACCTTCGCGGCAGATCACGGCCGCGACTTCGCCGCGGAGATGACGCTCTACATCACGCACGGCTGGTTGCATCTCGCCGGCCACGATGACCTCACGCCTCCGGCGAAAAAACGCATGCGCGCCGCGGAGGCCCGGGCCATGGCCCTCCTCCGGGAACGCCGGCTGATCCCGGGGTTTGCCTTGGCTGGATGAGTCGGCCGCCGGCCGATCCGACCACATGCAGTCGAGGGGGTGCGCTCTGCCGGCCGGCAGAGCGCCGTCATCTCGAGGCCGTTTTTTGCGGCGGGTTAGGGATAACCCGCCCTACCGATTGCATGAATCGGGCTGGGTTTGTTCCGAGTGGCGCCACGGGCGGGCGGCGCGCGGAGTCTTGGAACTGTCAACCCCGCGGGCTGCTTGCCGCCGGGCGCCTTCGCGTCAATATGCGGCCATGTCCCTCGCCCCTCGCCCCTCGCGCCTGTTCGTGCTTCTCGTCCTGCTTTCGGTGCTACCGCTTGGCCCGGCCCGCGCCGACGCCCCCGCCGCGGAGGCGCCTGGCCCGCTCGACTGGCCGGCGGTCACGCGCGAGACGCACCCTTGGACGCGCTGGTGGTGGCTCGGCAGCGCGGTGGACAAGGAGCATCTCACCCGGCAGCTCACGCTCTTCCAGCAAGCCGGCCTCGGGGGCGTGGAAATCTGCCCGATCTATGGCGCGAAGGGGTATGAGGATCGCTTCATTCCTTTCCTGTCGCCCAAGTGGATGGAGATGCTTGCCCATACCACAAACGAGGCCGGCCGCCTTGGCCTCGGCGTGGACCTGACCACCGGCACCGGCTGGCCCTTCGGTGGACCGTTTGTCGCGCCCGAGGACGCATCGTCCAGCGTCGTCCTGAAACGCTACGATCTCGCCGCGGGAGGCGCGCTGGCCGAAAAGCTGCCCGACGGACGCCTCCAATGCCTGTTGGCCATCCCGGAAGCAGGCGAAGCCGTTGATCTAGCTTCGCGGGTGCGCGAGGGCCGGCTCGACTGGATCGCGCCCGCGGGTCAATGGCACCTCTATTGCGTCACGCAATCCGGGCCGATCCAGAAGGTGAAGCGGGCCGCCCCGGGCGGCGAGGGCGGTGTGCTCGATCCCTACTCGGTGAAGGCGATGAGCGACTATCTGGCGGTTTTCGACCGCGCCTTTGCCCTCCAGCCGGGTGTCACGCCCCGCGCCCATTTCCACGACTCCTTCGAGTATTTCGGCGCCAACTGGACCGCCGGGTTTTTTGACGAGTTCGGCCGGCGGGGAGGCTACGACCTGCGCACGCAACTCCCCGCGCTCTTCGGCGAGGGCGCGGAGGACACCGTGGCCCGGGTCAAGTACGACTATCGCGCCACCATCGCCCACCTGCACGAGGCCTACATGCAGCGCTGGAAGGAATGGGCACATGCGCACGGCAGCCTCGTCCGCGACCAGGCTCACGGCGCGCCCTGCAACCTGATCGACCTCTACGCCACCGCCGACATCCCTGAGACCGAGATCTTCGGCAGCGTGGACGAGCGCAACGT